>JBBQNO010000018.1:0-34309 GCA_038330045.1 Actinomycetales bacterium
CCCTCGGAGCCCACCACGACGACCAGCGGACGGTCGGCGAGTGCCAGGCCGGGGAGCTCGACGTCGCCGTCGGCGTCCAACCCGATGACGAAGAACCCGGCCTTGCGGTAGTTCTCCAGCGCCCGGTTGAGGTTGGTCGCCTGGGCGACGCGCACCCGAGCGGCCGCCCCTGCGGAGGTCTTCCACGCGGTGGCGGTCATGCCGGCCGAGCGACGCGACGGCACCACGACTCCGTGCGCCCCGAAGGCACCCGCGGAGCGCAAGATCGCACCCAAGTTGCGTGGGTCGGTGATGTTATCGAGGGCCACGATCAGCGGCAACCCCGGCATCTCCATGTCCAACAGATCGTCCGGGTGGGCGTAGTCATACGGCGGCACCTGAAGGGCCAAGCCTTGGTGGGCGGCGCCGTCGGTCAGCCGGTCGAGCTCACCACGGGGGGCTTCGAGCACGGCGATGCCTCGCTCGGCCGCCATACTGATCGACTCGCGGACCCGGTCGTCGGAGTCGATCCTTGAGCCGACGTAGAGCGCCGTGCCGGGGATCCAACTACGCAATGCCTCGACGACGGAGTTACGACCGGCGACGATTTCGCTGCTCGCCTTGTCTTTGCGCTGCGGCGGACGGCCACGCTTGGCGGGGCCACCTTGCTTGCCGTCGCCAGACGTAGCATCGCCGGACTTACCGCCGTCGCCGTACTTAGAACTGCGACCAGCCGGGTGGTTCGGGCGGTCTTCGGCCTTGGGGGTCGGGCCGCGTCCTTCGAGCTGCTTACGACGCTGACCGCCGCTGCCTACGACGGCACCCTTCTTTTGGGTCTTGCGCACTGCGCCGCGGCGCTGGGAGTTGCCGGGCATGCGGCATACCTCAATTTCTGTTTCAGGAGTCGAGCGCCCAACGGGCGCCGTTCGGGGTGTCTTCGATGGTGATGCCCAGGGCGCTGAGCTCGTTTCGGATGCCGTCGGCAGCGGCAAAGTCTCGGTTGGCACGGGCGCTGTCGCGGTCGATGAGGCGCGCGGTGATCAGCGCGTCCAGCACGTCGTGGGCGGACGAGTCGGTGCTGGCCCCGGCCCAGTGCGGGTCGAGTGGGTTGATGCCGAGCACGTCTGTCATCGCCACCACAGCCGCCAACCGCGCCGAGATGCCCCTCTGCGCACCGTCGCTGAGTTCGCGGTTGCCTTCGCGCACTTGCGTAAAGATCGCCGCGAGCGCCTGCGACACGTTGACGTCATCGTCCAGCGCAGCGACGAAATCTTCCGGCAACGCACTGGATGCAGCGGCAGCCATGACATCGGCGGCAACGGCTCCGGTCGACTCGAGCGCCCTCGACACAAACGACTCGATGCGCTCAACGGATGTCTGGGCCTCGGCAAGCGAATCGCTGCCGTACTCGATGACCGAGCGATAGTGCACAGCCCCGAGGTAGTAGCGCAGCACCAACGGCCGCACGTTCTTGGTGATTTCGGAGACGATCATC
The DNA here is from genome assembly GCA_038330045.1 of Actinomycetales bacterium. GTDB lineage: Bacteria > Actinomycetota > Actinomycetes > Actinomycetales > Dermatophilaceae > Ornithinicoccus. The sequence goes on from JBBQNO010000018.1 coordinate 1,475, forward strand.
GAGTTGCCCAGCGACTTGCTCATCTTCTCGCCGCTGATCGTCAGCCAGGCGTTGTGCATCCACCAGCGGGCAAAGCCCAGACCGGCCGCCCGCGATTGTGCCTGCTCGTTCTCGTGGTGGGGGAAGCGCAGATCGACACCGCCACCATGGATGTCAAAAATGTCGCCCAAATACTTGCGGGCCATCGCCGAGCATTCAAGGTGCCAGCCGGGGCGGCCGCGACCGTAGGGGGTGGGCCAACTGGCGGTCTCAGGCTCGTCCGATTTGGCACCTTTCCAGAGCGCAAAGTCTCGGGGGTCGCGCTTGCCTCGGGGGTCGGCGTCGGCTGCGGGCTCCATGTCAGCGATCTTTTGGCGCGTGAGCTCGCCGTAGGCCGGCCACGACTGCACGTCGAAGTAGACGTCCCCGCTGTCGTCGGCCGCCGGGTAGGCGTGGCCCTTGTCGATCAACACCTCGATGAGCTCGACCATCTCGGTGATGTGGCCGGTGGCGCGCGGCTCGTAGGTCGGCGGGAGCACACCCAGCGTGTCGAGGGCCTCGGTGGTGGCGCGCTCGTGCGTATAACTCCATGCCCACCAGGGACGGTCGTGCTCGGCGGATTTGCGCAAGATCTTGTCGTCGATGTCCGTCACGTTGCGGACCAGTGTCACGTCATACCCGTGCCCCCGCGTCATCCAGCGGCGCAAGATGTCAAAGGCCACCGTGAAGCGGACGTGCCCAATGTGCGGGTCGCCTTGGGTGGTGAGCCCACAGATATAGATACCGACCTTGCCGGGCTCCAGGGGTTCGAAGTCCCGGAGTTGGGCGGTGGCGGTGTCGTACAGGCGCAAACTCACCGCCCTAGGCTACTTGCAGATCAGCCCAGGGCAGCAAAAGCTCGCGCTGCTCGGAGAAGCGCGCCTAACAAGCCGAACTTCTTTGAGGAAGACGATCTACGGCTTCCAGCCTTCGCGGCCGGCCGCTTCGTCACCGATCGTCGTTGAGTCTCCGTGCCCGGTGTTCACCCGGGTCGTCGGGGGCAGGGTCAGCAGCCGGTCATTGATCGACTCGACAATCGTGTCGAAGTCGCTGAACGAGCGACCGGTGGCACCGGGTCCACCGTTGAAAAGGGTGTCTCCGGTGAAGACCACGCCAAGGTCGGCTACGAAGAAGCAGCACGCACCGGGGCTATGCCCGGGAGTGTGCAACACCTCGATGCTCACCCCGGCCACGTCAAACGTCTGACCGTCGGTCAACTCGTGGTCCGGCCCCTCGGCATACACCCGGTCCCACAGCATGCGGTCGTCGGCGTGCAGGTAAGTCGGGGCACCCGTCGCGTCGGCCAGGTCGCCGGCCGCGTCGATGTGGTCATCGTGCGCGTGGGTGAGCAGGATGGCCCTGACCTCTCGCCCGTTGATAGCGCCGACGATGGCCTCAGCGTCGTGGGGCGCGTCGATGACGACGCACTCGGTGTCGTCGCCGATCACCCACACGTTGTTGTCGACGTCCCAGGTGCCGCCGTCAAGGCTGAACGTCCCGGAGGTAATGGCGTGCGCAACCCGCGCCGAGGTCGCCTCGTTCATATGGCCACCCCCGGCATGACGACCACCGAGCGTAGGACTTCACCGCGGCCCATCTTGGCGATCGCCTCTTCGACGTCGTCGATGCCGATTTCTTCGCTGACGAAGCCGTCGAGGTCGAACTTGCCTTGGCGGTAGAGGTCGATCAGCATCGGGAAGTCGCGCGAGGGCAGGCAGTCGCCGTACCAACTGGATTTCAACGATCCACCGCGACCGAAGATGTCGATCATCGGCAACTCGATCATCATGTCGGGGTTCGGCACGCCGACGAGCACCACGGTCCCGGCCAGGTCGCGGGCGTAGAACGCCTGCTTGTAGGTCTCGGGTCGCCCGACCGCGTCCACCACGACGTCGGCACCGAAACCGCCGGTGAGTTCTTGGATGCCTTCGACAGCGTCGACGTTCTTGGAGTTGACGGTGTGTGTGGCCCCGAAACGCTTGGCGCCCTCGAGCTTGCGATCATCGACGTCGACCGCTATGACTTTGCTCGCTCCGGCCAACGCGGCTCCGGCGATAGCGGCGTTGCCGACACCGCCGCAGCCGATGACAGCGACCGAATCGCCGCGGGTGACTCCGCCGGTGTTGACGGCGGCACCGAAGCCGGCCATCACGCCACATCCCAGCAGCCCAGCGGCGACAGCGGAGGCCTCGCGGTCCACGATGGTGCACTGCCCGGAGTGGACGAGGGTCTTCTCAATGAACGCGCCGATACCCAGTGCAGGCGACAACACCGTGCCGTCGGTCAACGTCATGGACTGGGCAGCGTTGTGAGTGTCGAAGCAATACCACGGCTCCCCGCGTTTGCAGGCGCGGCACTGACCGCATACGGCCCGCCAGTTCAGGATCACAAAGTCGCCGACCTTGACGTTGGTCACGCCCTCGCCGATGGTCTCGACGGTGCCCGCAGCCTCGTGACCGAGCAAAAAGGGGAACTCGTCGTTGATCGCTCCTTCGCGGTAGTGCACGTCCGTCTGGCACACCCCACAAGCCTCAATGGTGACGATGACCTCGTTGGGACCCGGATCAGGCACCACCACATCGACCATCTCGACGGCGGCGTTCTTGCTGCGGGCGATGACACCCTTAACGGTGCTGGGCATGGCGTGGTCCTCCTCGTACTGGGGTGATGACCGCCCCAGTATGCCGCCCCGGGAGGCCATGTGACCATCGACGCATGCCGTCTTGGTCCGTCACGTCCCGTGGGCGATGAGGCGCGAGTCAGATGATGAGGGCGGTGGCGATGGCGGCGATGCCTTCGCCTCGACCGGTCAACCCCAGACCGTCGGTGGTGGTGGCGCTGACCGAGACCAGCGCCCCATCGAGTGCGGCCGACATGGCTGCTTCAGCGTCACGACGGCGTGGCCCGACCTTGGGGGTGTTGCCGATGATCTGCACCGACACGTTGCCGACGCTCAAGCCTTGCTCCGCAAGCAGCCACAGGACGTGAGACAGCATCTGCGCGCCCCCAGCCCCTGCCATCTCCGGACGGCCCGTTCCGAACACACTGCCCAGATCGCCGAGACCGCCAGCAGCCAAGAGCGCGTCGCAGGCAGCGTGTGCCGCGACATCTCCGTCAGAGTGGCCCTCGATGCCCCGCTCCCCAGGCCACAACAGACAGCCCAACCATAGGTCGCGTTCGGCTACGACTTCGTGCGTTTCGGCATACCGGTGGACGTCTACGCCGATCCCCACTCTGGGTAGGGCGGTCATGACGTCTCTCGCAGCCACACGTCGGCGACCGCGAGGTCGTGTGAGGTGGTGATCTTCATTGATCGCGCGTCCCCTGGCACGGTGAAGACCCGTGGGCCCATGGCTTCGACCATGCCGGCGTCGTCGGTGGCGACCTGCCCTTGGTCGACCTCGGCGTGCGCGCGTGCCAAGGTCTCGCGCAGGAAACCCTGCGGCGTTTGGGCGACGCGCACCAGGGATCGATCAATGGTCGCGACCACGGCCTCCCCGGACGGCGTAACGCGCACCTGTTTCAGCGTGTCGACCACGGGGAGCGTCGGAACGACCGCTGCATGCCCTGAGCGCACTGCCGCGACCACGGCGTTGAAGACGCGGACGGGAGTCAACGCTCTAGCTGCGTCATGGACTAGCACGATGCCGACTTCATTGGAGAGCGCCCCCAGACCCAAAAACACCGAGTCTCGACGTTCTGCGCCACCATTGATGACCACCACACTGATGGTGGAAGGCACAACCAGATCGCGAAGCGCCTCGTTCATCGCAGCGCGGTGACCTGCCGGAGCCAGCACCACAATCTCGGTGACGCCGTGGCATCGCATCGCACATCGCAGGGCACGCACGACAAGAGGCTGACCGCCCACCGACACGAATGCCTTTGGTCGATCAGCCCCAAGTCGGGAGCCCTGGCCTGCTGCGACCAGGATCACGCCTACGTTCAGGAGGCGAGGACCTCATCTAGCGTGGCCCCAGCCTTGTCTTCGTTGGTCTTCTCAGCGAGAGCCAACTCGGAAACGAGGATCTGGCGCGCCTTGTTGAGCAGGCGCTTCTCGCCGGTGGACAAACCGCGGTCGCGATCACGACGCCACAGGTCACGCACCACTTCAGCCACCTTGACAACATCGCCAGAGGCGAGCTTTTCGAGGTTGGCTTTGTATCGACGCGACCAGTTGTTCGGCTCTTCGGTGAGGTCCGCACGAAGCACGGCAAAGACCTTGTCCAGGCCTTCTTTGCCGACAACATCCCGAACTCCTACGAGGTCGCAGTTCTCGGCGGGAACCTCAATGGTGAGATCGCCTTGGGCGACCTTCAGTTTGAGGTAGACCTTCTCCTCACCCTTGATGGTTCGTTTGTTCATTTCTTGGATGAGTGCGGCACCGTGATGTGGATACACGACGGTCTCGCCGACCTTAAATGTCATCTTTGATTTGCCCCTTTCGCGGAACCTCAGAATATCACGAGTGGCGTGGATCACTAAATAACACCCTTGGCATTTGTGCTGGTCAGCGGCCTATGCACGCGAGTGAGGCGCCCGCTAGGCTACAGCCTGTGCTTAGAACGCGGACAACCACGCCTCCCGCCAGCCGCCTCACCCTGGTCGTTGCTGCCCTGGCAGCCACTGCTGGGCTGAGCGCCTGCCAGGTCGCATCACCGATCACGACCGACCAACCGTACGACCCCGCCGACGGTGTCAGCCTCGACACCGACGACGTGAGCGTCCGGGACCTGTTGGTGATCAGCGAAGGCAACGGAACCCCCGGTGCGATCGTCGGCTACGTCGTGAACAACTCCGAGGAGCCGCTTAGCGTCGAGGTGGCCTTGGAGTCAGAAGGCGCTCGCACCGTCCTGACCCCCGCTGTCGAGATCGCCACCGACAGCGCGGGTCGGCTCGACGGCCGGGCCGCTGAAGGTGAATTCGTGAACCCGGTGCTCGCTGCTGAGATCCCGGGCCTGCCGGGCGGGCTCGTTGACGTGCGCATCACAACCTCCACCGGTGAGGCCACCTCGACGTCCGTGCCCGTGCTGCCTCCGGACGGCATTTACGCCAACTACGCAGAGCTCCTCGGTGGCGGCGACGCTGCCACCGCCACCGAGTAAGATCGCTTACTTGCGAATAGGTGCTGTGTCGCGGGCGCTTTGCGCGGTGCGGTTCTCCAAGGCTTCATCGAGATTGACCTCGTCATGCCACTCACCAGTCACCAAATACACCACCCGGTGGGCCACCGAAACCGCGTGGTCCCCGAAGCGCTCGTAGTAACGACTCAACAGCGTGGCATCGACCGCTGCCTCGGTGGGACCATCCCAACGGTCCGAGAGCAGCACCTGGAAGACCTCGCGGTGCAACTCATCCATCCGGTCGTCGTCGTTCTTGAGGCGGCTAGCCCCCGCCACGTCGTTGTTGTGGATGATCGCACCTGTCTTCATGACCATCCGCTCAGCCAGCTGCGCCATCTCGACAAACGTGGCCTGCAACGACGCCGGGATCGCCGTCTCGGGGTAGCGAAGGCGAGCGACCTTGGCCACGTGCCGCGCCAAGTCCCCCATTCGCTCCAGGTCCGAGCTCATCCGCATTGCGGTTACGAGTGTGCGCAGGTCGGTCGCTACCGGCTGCTGTCGGGCCAGGATGTCGACGGCGCGATTGTCGAGATCGCGCCGCACGGCATCAATATGCTCGTCCGCCGTAATGACACTCTCAGCAAGTTCCAGATCTGCGTCCATCAGAGATTGGGTGGCCCTATTTAGGGCGGAGGCGGTCAGTCGAGTCATCTCGACCAACTGGTCCGAGATCAAGTCCAATTCCTCGTGGTATGCCGTGCGCATGGTGCTCCTCTTCGCTGGGTTCGCGAGCACGCTCTCATGACAGAGTGAACGAAGTGCCGACGTCAAGTGAACAGTGGACTACCGCCGGGCACTACATCAGTTTACGGTGCATTGCTGTCGGTCCTGCGATCTAGTGTGGTGTCTATGCCCGCATCGACCACCTCCATACCGCTCATGGTGGTGGCCGTCGTTGCGATCGTCCTCCTAGCGGCGGTCGTGGCACTCGTCGCTCAACTCGTCGCCGCCCGTAAGGCTCTCGCACACGAGGCAACACCTGTCGTCCTCACCGAGGAACAAGCACACCAACCGTTGGCGACCGGGGTCGCCGAGCTGCTCGCTGCCACTCGCTCGGGGGGCATCATTGCCGCACGCGACGGACGGGTGCTGCGAGCAACCTCCACCGCGGTGTCCTTCGGCTTGGTGCGGGGGCGCGAGCTGATTCATCCCGAGTTGCGGCGGGTCTTCGACCTCGTGCTCATCGACGGGCAAACCCGTGAAAGTGAATTCGAATCTGCCCGCGGACCCGTTGGAGCGGGTCGGCTCGTCATCGGCGTGCGCGTTGCGCGCATCGCCGACGGCCTGATCCTGACGCTGATCGAAGACCGCACGCAGAACCGCCGGGTCGAAGAGGTGCGCCGGGACTTCGTGGTCAATGTCAGCCACGAGTTGAAGACCCCGGTGGGCGGTCTTTCGCTCCTTGCCGAGGCCGTTGAAGGTGCCGCCGATGATCCTGTAGCCGTGAAGCGCTTCTCGCGGCGGATGAAGGTCGAGGCGGAGCGGCTGACCAAGTTGGTCAGCGAGATCGTTGACCTCTCGCGCCTCCAGACGGTCGACATGATGACCGAGCTCACGGTGGTCGACGTCGCACGTTGCGCCGCCGAGGCCGTGGAGCAGACCCGCCTTGTCGCCGCTGACCGCATACTCTCGGCTCGGGTGGCGACCGCGCGGGTGGGGGTGCGTGTCTACGGCGACTCGGAACTGATCACCACCGCGATCCGAAACCTCGTCACGAACGCGATCACATACTCCGAGGACGGGACCCGAGTGTCGGTGACCACGCGGCGGGTCGACGACATCGTGGAGATCCAGGTTGCAGACCAGGGGCGGGGCATCCCCCTGCGAGATCAAGAGCGCATCTTCGAACGCTTCTATCGGGTCGACGCGGCACGCTCACGGATGACGGGCGGCACCGGTCTCGGCCTGTCGATCGTGAAGCACATCTGCGCCAACCTCGGCGGTGAGGTCACCCTGTGGAGCCAAGAAGGCCAAGGTTCTACATTTACGATGCGCCTGCCCGGCGTCACCAACGACTCCCGCCCAGTCGGCTCCCCCGCCCCTGATGATCAACGCCCCACTCAACGAAAGGTAAACCTGTGACCCGGATCCTGGTGGTTGAAGACGAGGAGTCGTTCTCCGACCCTCTGTCGTACCTGCTCAGCAAGGAAGGGTATGAAGTTGCTGTCGCCGAGACGGGCCCGGCGGGCGTCGAGGAGTTCGATCGCAACGGCGCTGACCTCGTGCTGCTGGACCTGATGTTGCCTGGCCTCAGCGGCGTTGACGTATGCCGTGCGCTCAGGACCCGATCCAGCGTTCCAGTCATCATGCTGACCGCCAAAGACAGCGAAGTCGACAAGGTCGTCGGGCTGGAGATCGGGGCTGACGACTACGTCACCAAGCCCTACTCAGCGCGTGAGTTGCTGGCCCGGATTAAGGCCGTGCTGCGCCGCAACGCCGAGCCCGAAGAACTGCTGCCCACCAGTATCTCCGGTGGGCCGGTGCGGATGGACGTTGAGCGGCACCAGGTCACCGTCGCCGGCGAAAGGATCATGCTGCCGCTCAAGGAGTTCGAGCTGCTGGAAATGCTGCTGCGCAACGCTGGTCGGGTGATGACCCGCGGCCAACTCATCGACCGGGTATGGGGCAGCGACTACGTCGGAGACACCAAAACCCTGGACGTGCACGTGAAGCGTCTGCGGGCCAAAGTGGAGCCCGACCCGGCCAACCCGAAGCACATCCTGACGGTGCGCGGATTGGGCTACAAGTTCGACGACAACTAGGGCCTATTTGCCCTGGTTAGCGACGGCGGTGATAGCTGCTGCGGCTGCGTCGGCGTCCAGGTAGCGCCCGCCACGCTGCACGGGACGGAAGTCTGCGTCGAGTTCGTAGACCAGCGGAATCCCGGTCGGGATGTTGAGGCCGGCGATGTCTTCGTCGCTGATGCCGTCAAGGTGCTTGACCAGTGCCCGAAGGCTATTGCCATGCGCCGCGACCATGACCACGTTGCCGGCCTGCAGGTCGGGCACGATCGAGGACTCCCAGTAGGGCAGCATCCGCTCGATGACGTCCTTGAGGCATTCGGTGGCGGGCACGTCGTCACCCAAGTCGGCATACCTCGGGTCCTGTGCTTGGGAGAACTCTGAGTCGGCCTCAATCGGCGGCGGGGGCGTGTCGAAGGAGCGACGCCACAACATGAACTGCTCTTCGCCGTACTTGTCGCGAGTGGCGGCCTTGTCCAGGCCCTGCAACGCCCCGTAGTGACGCTCGTTGAGTCGCCACGACCGTCGCACCGGGATCCAGTGCCGACCGGCCACATCGAGCGTGGCGTTGGCGGTGCTGATGGCCCTACGCAGCAACGAGGTGTGCAACACATCGGGCAGCACATCCTCATCGAGGAGCATCTGGCCACCCCGCAGCGCCTCCTCGCGGCCCTTATTCGACAGGTCGACATCCACCCACCCGGTGAAGAGGTTCTTGGCGTTCCACTGGCTCTCGCCGTGGCGTAGCAAGACCAGGGTGTAGGCAGATGCGTTGGCCGCTGAAGTCATGTGGAGAGTCTAGCCGGGGACTATGGCTCGTTCGGGAACGACGCTCGACCCCCACCTACGCATAGTGCGACACATACTTTTGGCTATTGACATACTCCCGAGCAACCCGTCAGATTGATAACCTGCACGGGGCACGGTCGGCTAATAGGGTTCGAGCGGCGCTGCAGGGGAAATGGAGCATTGTGAAAACTAGACGGTTGAACCGCGCGCTAGCGGGGTCAATAGCTATCTGTTCTTTGGTCGTCGCACCCATGGTGGCCGCGACCGCGACAAGCACGCCGGCCTCACCCTCCTCGAGCGTGGCGGCCGCTCGTGGCGATGTCACCTCCAAGACCGAAGCCAAGCGCGTGGACCAAGTGCGCAAACCCAAGCCTGAGACCTTTGACTGCTCCGCGTTATCGGGTGTCCCCAGCGAATGTGGGACCGTGAAACTGCCCCTGGACTACGACAAGCCCATGGGTGCTACTACCGACGTGGCCTACCTGCGGATCAAAGCCAAGGACCAGAAGAACAAGATCGGCACGCTCTTTCTCAACCCGGGTGGACCGGGCGGTTCCGGAGTGCAAATCGCTGCGTTCGCTTCCGAATTCCTTTCCCCTGCCGTTCTGAAGAAGTTCGATATCGTCGGCGTGGACCCTCGCGGCACCAACTTCAGCGACAACGTGCGGTGCTTCAAAAACTTCGGGGATCAAGTCAACGCCACGGAGGGACTCAACATCGCCTTCCCATTCACCAAAAAGGAAACGCGGGCCTACAAGGTCTCCTCCAAGGCACTGGGACTAGCCTGCTCCAGCACGGGTAAGCCCCTGTCAGCGCACATGTCGACCGCCAACGTCGCCCGTGACATGGACGTCATGCGTCGCATGGTCGGCGACAAAAAGCTGACGTATCTCGGCTTCTCCTACGGCACCTACCTCGGCAACGTCTACGCGAACCTCTACCCCGACCGCGTTCGCGCCGTGGCGATCGATGGGGTGCTCGACCCGGTGGCCTGGGCCGGAACGCCCGCCACCACGCACACCCCGGTGACCGCTCGGATCCGCTCTGGTGAGGGCGCAACCAAGGCCATGAACGAGGTCTTGCGTCTGTGCAAGAAGGCGGGCCCGGACTATTGCGACTTCGCGTCTAAGGGCGATCCTAAGAAGAACTATGACGAACTTGTGCGCTCGCTGAAGAAGGCGCCCCTGGTGATCACCGACCCAGAGGAACCGGACTATTCCTTCGAACTCGACTATGCAACGTTCGTTAATTTCCTCCTAGGAGACTTGTACGCGCCGTTTGCCCCGGAAATCGTCGACTTGGATTTGACCTTCATCTACGAGTTGAGCCAACCGCCGACGAAAGCAAACACAACGACCCAGAAGGCGGCACGCCAGCATTTCGTTGCTAAGTTCAAGACGGTCGAGGCGGACCGTAAGGCCGCCAAGGCGCGCACGGACAAGATGGCTAAGCACATGGGCTTCGCCTTCCCGTACTACAACGACGGCGAAGCCTTCCAGGCGGTCTTGTGCACGGACTCCGTCAACCCGAGGTTCGTGGGTAATTGGACGACCGCCGCCGATCGCGCAGCCAGCACCGGCACTGGGTTTGGCCGACTGTGGACCTGGGGATCGGCCCCCTGTGCCTCGAGGTACTGGACGGTCAAGGACACCGACTCTTACCGTGGGCCGTTCACCGCGCGCACCGCTAACCCGGTGCTGGTCGTGGGCAACTACTGGGACCCGGCCACCAACTATGACGGTGCCGTCCGGGCCTCGTCGTTGCTGCCCAACTCTCGTCTGTTGTCCAGCGACAACTTCGGCCACACGGCATACGGAACGTCGAATTGTGTGACCTCAACGGTGGACAAGTACCTCCTCACCGCCAAGGTGCCCGCAGCAGGCAAGACCTGTAAGAGCGATTTTGGTGTCTTCGACGTCCCCCTTGGGGACGATGAAACGCTCACGAAGAACAGCACTCAATCGGAGCGCAAGGCGGAAGAGAAAAAGCAGGACGAAATCCTGCGCACCCTGCCTCCCGTCGTGCCACCGATCCAAGGAGCCACTCCCCGGTTCTAACCGGTAGGCAACACAGCACGGGGCCGGTCAGTCCGCTGACCGGCCCCGTTCAATGTCCTCCCCCGCTCTACGTGCTGAGCGCCCCTTCAGTCGTCCGCTTCGAGCAGGTGACGGAAGGCCGCCAGGTTTGCGGTCGACTCTCCACGGGACGTGCGCCACGCCCATTCGGTCTTCATCGCCGATAAGAAGCCCAGGGCCAGCAGTTCGTTGAACGGCTCGTCGCAGGCGGTCAGCACCGCGCCGAGCATGCTGTCCAGCATGGAGGCACTGACCGTCTCGAGCAGAAAGTGACCGACGAGGTAGACGTCACCGCTGGTGTCGATGGCGTAACTCAGCCCTGGCAGCCTCAAGTTTTGGCGCAACAGATAGGCATAGACACCCTGGTGATTCTCATCCGGGTTACGCACGACGAACGCGCGCACCCGCAGACTCTTTCCGCGGATCACCAACGAGGCGACGGTCGCTAGTTTGTGCTCCCCCGGCAGCGTCACAACGGTCTGCCCGGGGCGAGTGCCCTCTTCCCACGCGACCCCGAGGTCATCCAGGTGGCCGCGCAGCAGGTGGGTGCTGGACGCCGGCTTCTCCCTCCGCTGCGCGGTCACGGGACCAGAGCCGACGGTATGTCGCTCAGCGCTTGGGCTTCGTCGATGGACGTCTGCGACGAAAGGTCCGCACGCTGGGAACTGCCTTCGATGGCTGCGGCGTAGACCCGCTCCAGCGCATCCACGGTGTGTTCCCAACTGAATCTCTGCGCATGCGCAGGGCCTTGCACCGCCGCGCGATCCCGCAATTCCGGGTTGCTGAGCATCGTCATCATGTGCTCAGCCCACACGTAAGGATCGTGGCCGTCCACCAAGGCGCCCGCCCCACCGACGGCTACCGGTAGGCCGCCCACACGGGCCGCCACCACCGGGGCACCGCTGGCGAGAGCTTCGACCGCAACGAGACCGAACGATTCGCTGTAGGAGGGGATCGCCACAATGTTGGCCGCGCGATACCACTGCGCCAACATCGGCCGCGAGACCGGCGGCACCAGGCGCACCACGTCGGCGATGCCCAACTCGTCGGCGAGGTCCGTAAGCCAATTCGGGGCGTACCGCCCGGAGCCGGATAAACCCCCCAGCACCGCCACCACCAACCGAGTCCGTAACGACGGATCCTGCTCGATCATCCGTGCCCCGGCGCGCAGCAACACGTCGGGCGCTTTGAGTCGCTGGATGCGCCCGACGAACAGCAAGACCACTGAGTCCTGCGCCAAGGCGAGCTCGCGCCGGGCCGCGCCGTGATCGCCCGGGCTGAAGACGTCGAGGTCTACACCGGGGTTCACTACGGCAACCTTGGCGGGGTCTGCGGCATACAACTCGATCAGGTGCTCGGCCTCTTGCTCGGTGTTAGCGATCAGCGTCGTGGCGGCCCGGACCACCTGCTCTTCACCGATTTCCCGGCCCATCGGTTCCTGAACGTCGCCGACGGCGAGCTCGCGATTCTTGACCCGCGCCATAGTGTGCATGGTGTGGACCAGCGGCACATTCCATCGATCGGAGGCCAGCCAGCCGACCTGCCCAGAGAGCCAATAGTGCGTGTGAATGAGGTCATACCACTGCTCGGGGTGGCCAGCGGCAATGCGCATCATCCCGGCGGCGAAGGCACATAACTGCCCGGGTAAGTCCTCTTTGTTGAGCCCCTCAAAGGGCCCGGCGGGCACGTGATGGACCAGCACCGAATCCCCCAGTTGCCCAGCGTCTAACGGCACGACCTCGGGTTGGCTTCCGTCGGTAGCCCGTGTGAAGATCTCGACCAACGTGCCCCGAGCCGCCAGACGTCGAGCGGTCTCCACGACATACACGTTGAGACCGCCAGCATCGCCAGTGCCCGGTTGCTCCAGTGGGGAGGTGTGCACACTGACCATCGCCACGCGGCGCCGCGCGGCCTGGTGCGAGTCGCTCATCCGCTCAGTTTGGCACGACCGCGCCAGCTTACGGCGATGGCCGCCCCCAGGCCGGCACCCACGGTGTTCGCCATAATGTCGTCAACGTCGAAGAGCCGGTAGGCGCAGTCGTAGATAAACCACAATCCCGTGAGTTGCGACGTCTCGATCACCAGCGAGCAGACGAAGGCGACCACGATGGCCGCGCCGATCGAACGCCGCAAGTTAAGGACCACGATGGCCCCGAGCGGCATAAACAGGGCGACGTTGAGCACCACCTGCCAGGCCACCGGCGGATTGACTAGAGCCAGCCCGGTCGAGGACCCCATTTCGGCGAGGAAGTGGAACGGGATGAGTTGCGCATTCAATGCACCACCACCGGAGGGACACCGCCAGCCCAACGATTCGCTTGTGGGCAGTGGCAACACGGTGTAGGCCACTACGGCACCGGCGTACGCACAGCAAAAAGCGATGGCGGCTGCCCTGCGCAGGGCCCTGCTGGTCGAACGGGTGCCGGTGGCGATGAACGGAATCGCCATGAGCATGACAAAGCAAAAAATGAGGACCACCGCGACGATACCGGTGCCGGTGCCGATCGCGTCAGTCGCGCTGGTAGTCATCCTCAAGGCGCTCAATGTCCCCTTCCTCGAAGGCTCCGAAAGCGATTTCCAGGACCCTGCCTGGTTGATCGCCGGGGTTGCCGATGCGGTGGGCACTGCCCTGCGGGATCCAGACCAACTCGTCGGGCTGCGCCAGCCAGGCCCGGTCGCCGACCACGACGTCCATCGGCCCGTCCAAGATCTGCCATAACTCCCCGCGCCGATCGTGGCGCTGCAGCGAAAGGCGATGACCGGGCTGGACGGTGATGGTTTTCACCGTGACAGGCTCGTTGGCGACGAACTGCTGAAAGTGACCCCACGGGCGGTCAACGGTGCGCACGGCTTCAGTGCCGTTCGGACCCATCCTTGACTCTGACCACGCGTCACTCACGCTCGTTCAACTTTCCCACTCGGTATGTCGTGCCGTCCCGTCGCGCATCGCACAAAAACTCACCCACCAGAGCGCGGACGTGATCACGGTGAGCCCACATGATGCCACCTTGTGGCAGCACTTCAACTCGCGAGCACGGCAAGACCTCCCCCAACTGGCGCGCCACCGACACCGGGTGCACCGCGTCGCCGTGCTGCGCGATCACCAGCACCGGGCGGCGCACGGCGCGCAACGCCTCGATGTCGGCAAGCACGCTGTGCCGCGGCACTTCCATCAGCGCCGACTGCGCCCGGCTGGAGATCAGGTGGGTCGCTTGTGCCCGACACCACGCCATGACGGCTGCACCACCTACCGGCTCCCAGCTCGCCAGGTATGTCGCGACGTCCTCGACATTCCCAGCTGCGACAAGGTGCGCCAGATGTTTAAACCGCTGGGTGGCGGCATCGTTGCCGGGCGCCTGGCTGCGCGGGGCGTCGAGGGCAGCGGGCAGCACCAACACCAACGCCGTGAAGCGGTCGGGCTCGTCAGCAGCCAGCGCGCACAAGGCCCCGGCCCCCATGCTGACACCGAGGGCTGCGTCGGCGTCGACATGATCAGCCGCAGCATGCACCTCGGCGGCGAGCGCGGCATACGTCATCTCTGGCGCTGGGCTCGAGGCGCCGTGGCCAGCGATATGCACGAACGATCGGCGACCAGGCGTGGAGCTTGCGAAGGGACGGGTGCTGGAAATGGATCCGCCAAGGCCGTGCACGAACAGGGTGGAGGGTGGCCCGGTGCCTTTGCTGAAGATTTCAAGAGGACCGGTGGGCCCAGCGATGACAAAAGTCTGGGCGGGGCCCAGCCTTACCACGGGCCGTAGGGCCCCATGTGACTGCCGGGATTGTTGCGGCCCCGCATGGACTTCACCGCAGGGCGCACGTCGGCGAGGTAGATCGCAGCGGCGACAAAGGCCAGCAGCCCGAAAAGGTTGAGCGGGTTTTGGAAGGTGACGAGCCCGATCAGCGTGGCGACACCAGTGATCGCCAGCCAGAACCCCTTCGTCCGTTTACCGGCAGCCACAAACGCGTCAGGTCGAGTGGTGGCCGCATCGACAACCGCCCAAGCCTGCATAGCCAGTGCCCCGACGCCCAAAAACAACAAAATGTAGCCCTGGGCACCAAACAAGAAGTCCATCATTAAAGAGTACGGGGCCCAGATGAAAGGACCATGTATCGGCGGGCGGCTAGGTATCGATCACGAGCGTGAAGGGCCCGTCGTTGACCAGCGCCACATCCATCGCAGCGCCGAACTGTCCCGTGGCCACCGTGATGCCGCGCTCGCGCAGGGCCGCGCCGACCAGGTCAACCAATGGCGCCGCGACCGGGCCGGGTGCGGCCTCGCTCCAGGAGGGGCGGCGGCCCTTCTTGGTGGAGCCGTAGAGGGTGAACTGGCTGACCACCAAGACCGCGGGACGCGCGCCATCGCCATCGTCATGATCATCAACGTGGTCTTGAATTGAGCTGTCGTCGGCTAGAAGGCGAATCTCGGCGATCTTGCGGGCCATCGTCGCCGCCTCGGCCGCGGTGTCGGTGTGCGTCGCGGCGACCAGAGCGAGCACTCCAGTCCCGATCTCGCCAACGATGGCGCCATCGACGGTCACGGAGGCGCTGTGCACCCGCTGCAGCACCGCGCGCACGTCAGCTCCCTGCCTCGATTTTGCGTGCGCTCAGGTCGACGGCCTCGACCGCGCCGACAGGCTGGCCGTGCCCGAGGATCGGGGTGTCCGCGATCTGGGCGAGCGCGTCATCGTGCTGGGTGACGCCCATGGCCTGCAGCGCCTTGATCGTCACGACGGCTCGGGCGCGCTGGCCGCCGTCGGTGATCTTGACGGCAAGCCCGCGACCGTCGGGCAGGCCCACGGCATACACCGACTCGGCGCCGTCCTTAGCGATCAGACCGGGAACGGCCTCAATGAGAGCGGTGACGTCACGGTCGGTGCCACCAAGGAAGCGCGGGTTCGCTCGGATCGCGTCGGCGACCTGACCCTGCGGGGTGTGTGACGGCGCAGCGGCCATCGCGCCGAAGGCACGCGCCAAACCTGCCAACGTGATGGCCATGACCGGGGCCCCGCAACCGTCGGTCCCGGTGGCGGCGACGTGCTCCCCCGATAGGTCTTCGATGGTGTCCTTCATGGCCCGCTGCAGGCGGTGGTCCGGGTCGAGGTATGTCGAGAGGTCCCATCCCGCCGCGATGCAGGTCGCGAGCATGCCCGCGTGCTTGCCCGAGCAGTTTTGCCCCAACGAGGATGGCTTTCGACCGGCAGCGATCCACTCGTTGCGCGACGGCTCGTGCAGCGGATAGTCCGGGGTGTTGTGCAGGTCGGCTTCGGTCAGTCCCTCGTCGGCAACGGCCAGGATGCGCTGGACACCGTCGAGGTGGAAAGCTTCCCCGTTGTGGCTGGAGCTGGCGAGCGCCAACAGCTCGCCGGCCAGCAGCACGCCGGAGCGCAGCATGGCCACCGCCTGCATTGGCTTGTTGGACGACCGCGGATACATCGCGATGTCGTGTGGCCCGTGCCCAAACAGCAGGGAGCCGTCCGGGTTTGTGGCCGCGACGATGCCGTGGTGCACCGATTCGATGAGCCCCGAACGGGTGACGGTGGCCACGACGGGCGCGTCGCCCAAAGCACTGTATGAAGGCATGCGCGACACCCTACGTGCGCGTGGCTGCGACGGGACTCAGACGTGGCTTAGCCTTACGCCTTCCGGATCGCCAACATCTCGCGTGCATCGGTGGTCGACATGGCCGGGCGCTGCATGAGCGCGGCCAGCTCCGCGACCCGAGTGACCAGGTCCGCATTGTGTTGCACCTGCTGCCCGCGCGCCATCATCAGGTTGTCTTCCATTCCGACCCGCAGGTGCCCGCCCATGGCCAGGGTCGCGGCCGCGATCGGCAGGTGGGCACGGCCGATGCCGGTGGCCGACCAGCTGGTGACCTCGGCCGGCAACGCGGAGACCCCAGGGACTAAGGCAGGCACGGTCCCAGGCATACCCCCCGGCACTCCGGTCACGAAGTCCACGTGAACGCGTCCTCCGAACGGCAGCCCATGGGTATCGAGAAGGCGCTGCAACGAGGCGACATGGCCCAGGTCGAAGAGTTCGAACTCGGGCACCACCTCGCGCTCTTGCGCCGCGACGTACAGGTCGGACATGAATGGGTACGGGTTGGTGAAGACGTCGTCACCGAAGTTGACAGTGCCGCAGGTCAGGCTGCACGAGTCGGGCTGAGCCTCGAGCACCCGCATGCGCTGATCGAGTGGGTCGTGCACCGAGCCGCCGGTAGACAGTTGCACGATCAAGTCGGTGCTCTCGCGCAGGGCTTGCACCGTGTCCCGCAGACGTGTGGGGTCCAGTGAGGGACGGTGATCCTCGCCGCGAATGTGCACGTGGATCAGAGCGGCGCCAGCCGCTTCGCAGCGCTGGGCGGTCTCAACGAGCTCGCCCAGCGTGGTGGGCAACTGCGCGAAGTCTGCTTTGAGGGTCTCGGCGCCGGTGGGGGCGACCGTGATCATCGTGTTCGCGGACATGACGTGTTGAGACACCGTCTGTGCCATCAAGCTGGGCCGATCAGCGTCTGTGCGGCGCTGGTCACCCCTGCGGTCAACTCGGCGTTGGGGTCAGTGTTGCGCTTGATCACGGCAAGGGCAATCGGCCCGTCGGTGTAGTGCCGGGCAATGCTCGTGAGCTTGCCGATGGGCCGAGTGGGGGCAGTCAATACGGTGCCCACCCGGAGGTCCTCCCCCTGCTCGGGAAGGATGTGTCCCGACCCGTCGAGGTGCAAAAACACGATCCGGCGCGGCGGCCGACCCAGGTTGTGCACGCGGGCCACCGTCTCTTGGCCGCGATAGCACCCCTTATGCAGGTGTACGGCGGTGCGCATCCAGTCGAGCTCGTGCGGGATGGTGCGGTGGTCGGTGTCTACGCCGGCGCGCGGGCGCCACGCCGCGACGCGCAACGCTTCGGCTGCCCACGTCCCGGCTAGGGGGCGCTCACCCACGGCTGCTTCGAGATCGCCTCGTGCCACGATCAGCTCGCGCCACGCTCGCCCCTGCGCTGGGTGGCCTTCAATGGGTCCGTATGCCGCGCTGTCGCCGACCACACCGGGCCACGGGTCGAGCCAGGCCATGGGCTCGCCCGGGCCGGACTCTGCGCCGATCGGCTCGCCGAGCACTGCGAAGTCTGCGGTGACATCGGCCACTTCGACTCGGAGCATAAACTGCATCCTCGTCAGCCACTCCAGCACCGCTGGGGCTGCCCCGGGCTCCGTGGTCAACCATGTTGTTTCGCCGTCGTCGACGACGTGCAAGGCGTGCTCGACGTGGCCCTTGGGCGACAGGATCAGCGTCTCGATGCTGTGTCGCGGCTCGAGTGTGGACATGTGCTGCGTGGTCAACGAGTGCAGCCAGGTCAGTCGGTCGGGGCCGCTGACGGTGATGACGCCTCGGTTGGAGAGATCCACGCAGGCAAACGACTCGTCCAGGAGACGTTGCTCGCGGTTCGGGTCACCGTAGTGCGCGGCCACCCCGGCATCCACGCCAGTGGCTACGACCGCACCGGCACGACTCAGCAGCGGGCTCAACCACCCGTTCTTCGCTTCCCCATCCGTCGCGGTCGCCGTGCCAGTCTCAGGTTCTACGCTCATCGGTCCTCTTCTGTGTGTTTCGAAGCAGTATCTACGCACGATGGGCATCGGCCGTGGATCGCCATGTGTGTCACTTCAGCATCAAAGCCGTGAGCCTGCTGAAGATTCCGCGCAAGATCGTGAGCCAACTCCGGGGCGGCCTCGATGATGGCGCCGCACTGCCTGCATACGAGGTGGAGGTGGTGGCCGTGCTGCGGTAGGTGGTAGGTCGGAGCGCCGTGGTGAACATGGCTGTGGTTGACCAATCCAACCTCGGCCAAGGACTCGAGATTGCGGTAGACCGTCGACGCGGGCAACGCCGGCTGGCCATCGGCCGCGAGTGCCGCGCCCAACTCCTCCGGGGTTGCGTGGCCCTGCTTTTCCAAAGCTGCCAGCACGCGCTGGCGCGGCTGAGTCATCCGCAGGCCGACCCCGCGCAGACGCTGAGCCCAGTCCTGCTCGACGCCCCGCCCGGTCGCGCTGCCAACTCCCATACCAGCACGGTACCCGCCGTCAGCGGCTGGCGGCGGCAGACGACGGTGGTCGACCCGCAAACCCGTCTCGAGGACTTCGCTGGACGTCTGAACGCGAGGGAGTTGGACGAAGTCAACGCCACGCTGTTGGTGACCCTCAGCCTGGACTGACCGTAGCGGCCTACACTGCGCGAATGAGCGATGGCCCGACCCACCGAGTGGATGACTTCTTCACGTCTGCTGAAGGTGAGGGCGACGTCCCGGTTCGCAAGCGCAGACGGGGGCTGCGCGTCTTCATCGTCGCCGTTCTCACACTCAGCCTGCTCGTGGTCGGTGGCGTTGCGGCATACGTCGCGTTCTTGAACAACAAGGTCAACAACAACCTCACCTTCGATTCGCTGCTGACCGACGCCGACGGCAGCGTCACGGGCGAAAGCGGCCAACTGAAGCCCGTGCCCCAGGAACGTTCTGCACTGGCCGGCCAATCGCTGAACTACCTGGTCATCGGATCGGACAGCCGTGACCTCGAGGCCGAGCGAGGCCGGTCCGACGTCATGGTGCTGGTGCACATCTCCGACGACCGCGAGCGCGTGGACCTGATCCACTTCCCCCGCGACTACTTCGTGGACATCCCCGGCTCATCCCGGCCCAACAAAATCAACGCGTCGTACTCCATCGGCGGCGCGCCCCTGTTGGTCGAGACCATTCAGCCCCTGCTAGGGGTGCCCATCGACTCGGTCGCCATCGTGGACTTCGAGAGTTTTAAGGCGCTCACCGACGCGGTGGGCGGTGTCGACGTCAACGTTGCCGAAGCCAGCCCCGGGTTCCCCGAGGGCGTCATGACGATGGACGGCGAAACCGGGTTGGAGTTCGTCCGCGAGCGCTATGCCCTCAGCCAGGGCGATATCTCACGCGGCCAACGCCAGCAGGCGTTCATCAAGGCCGTGATGCTGAAAACTCTGTCGCCCGGGACGCTGACGAACCCGGCCAAACTCGCCTTCGTGGTCGACGCCGCCACCAAGAAACTCACCGTCGACGCGTCCCTCGATATGGGCGATATGCGATCGCTAGCCTTCTCGATGCGAGGCGTCCGCGGGGGTGACATCAACTTTGTGACCGCCCCGTGGACGGGCCTCGGTAGCGACTCTGTTGCCGGCTCGATCGTGCTGCCGGCCGAGATGCAGTTGGAGAAGCTGCAAGAGCACCTGCGCAACGACACCATGGACACCTACGTCGACGACGTGTCGCCCACAGTCGGCTTCAGCAAATAGCCCTTTCGGTATGCCGAGAACCCACGAGCCTGCTGCCGGCTAGGGAACCCGCTTGAGTTCGGCCGACAGGTGACTCGTCAGCCCCTGGCCCATGGCGCTCATGTCCATCGCCCACATCAAGTTCGAGTTCACCAGACCGTAGAGCCGGTGGCCCGCCGAATACTCCTTGGCGTAGGGACTGCGCAACACGCCATCGGTGCGGAGCTCCAACTGAGCGGGCTTCGTCGACCCGACATACATCTCGACGATGCCGGTGGGATGGGTCAGCAACAACTCGACCTCGCCGTCGGGCAGCGGCCGGAAGAAGCCCGATTCGGTGCCCGAGGGCGCCAACCGCTCGCCCGACTCACTCAGCAGCCAACTGTGGCTGTGGTACTCCAAAAAGGGACGACCATCGTGGGTGATCTCCACCGCCTGGCCGAAGTTGGCTGACTCGATCGTGGGATAACCCACCACCCCGGCGCCCTCCCACTGGCCGATCAACCACGCCAAGGGCGCGAGGTCGGGGTGCATCGTTGGGTCTAACTCAAAAGGCATTCGCCCATCGTAGAGTCAGACGGGCAGGGCAGCGGGCACGAGGACGAGCGCCACGGCATACGGGATGATCCCGACGATCAACACCGAGCACAGCGCCACCACCACCCGAGGTCTGGCGTGGGCCATCGTGGGCAGCGGCGCAAATACCGTGCGCACCGCGTGACTAACTCCCGCGGCGATCACTCCGCACAGCATCAACGCCGACCACGGCGCTGGCATCACGAGGCTGATGAGCACGCCACCACCACCCCCGGCAACCAACGCCATCGGGACGACCCACGGAACAACCCGCGGCCCACCCCGACCTGCCGCCAAGCTGACGAGCGCCGAGGCGGCGGCCCCGCCCACCGACGCAAGCGCGAGCACCGCACCCAGGTCGGACCGGCTGAGCGGCACCAAGAACGCCGCACACGTGAAGAGGGTCAACGCCAAGAGGACGGCGCTGACCGACTCGGCGACCCGGGGCCGCCCGTCGCGACGCAGCAGCTGATGTAGAAAGGCGGTGATGATGGAGACCGCAAGCGCCCCAGGGAGCCAGTTCAGGTGGCCTGACCCTTCGCTCAGCGTCACCGCCAACACGATTGCCAACCCGCCGAGCGACAGCACACCCACCGTGCCCCGCGGCGTCGGCAACCCCAGAGCCCCCGCCCAACCCCACGCAACGACGCCGATGGTGACGGCGATAGCCAAGGCGGTGGTCGTCGGCCCAGCCAGCGCCGTCAATCCCAGAAAGATCGCAGCCCCGACGACCGAGCCCGTCACCGATACCGAGGACGGCTCAGTCGTCTCCGTCGGCGCATTCACGCTCGCATTATGGCCTGTTCTGGTCCTGCGATCTCGTTCCATGCTGACGCGCAGGCGTTGAGCCTTATCCTTTGGGGCGTGGCGGAGATGGCGTTGCTCACTCCAGGCGGCTCCGACGGGGCCGTCTTGCGCGTGCTCCCAGCCTTAGATCTGCTGCCGCACCGGGTGCGTGTCGAGACCCTGGATGCCGGGGCCCTCCTACGTGGCCCCGAGCCCGAGGTCATCTTGGTGGACGCGGTGGCCGATATGGTCGCTGCCCGTTCGACGTTGCGCACCATTGCCGCGATGGGCAGTTGGAACGCCGTCGTAGGCATCTTCGCCGAGGCCGGGCTGTCCGTCATCGATGACCAGTGGCCGATCAACGACATCCTGCTCACGACCGCGGGGCCAGCCGAGGTCGAGGCCCGACTGCGGCTGCTGCGCCAGCGCTTGGGTATGTCGGTGGGTGTCAAGGTCGGCACCGGCCCGATCCGCGTGGCCGACGTCATCGTGGACGAGTCCAGTTGGACGGTCCGGGCCGGGGGGCGGCCGTTGAATCTAACCTTCAAAGAGTTCGAGTTGCTGAAATATCTAGTCCAGAACCCGGGCCGTGTGGTCACCCGAGAGACCCTCCTGCAAGAGGTATGGGGCATGGACTACTACGGCGGCACGCGCACCGTCGACGTGCACATCCGCCGGTTACGGGCCAAACTCGGCCCGGAGCGCGAATCGTTGATCGGCACCATTCGCAACGTGGGGTATCGCTTCGCCGGTCCCCGGTCGCACGACATAGGAGCATGAGCATGGAATTCGGCATCGAGACTTCACAAAAGCTGACCCCCAGACGCTCGGCGGACGTGCTGGCCGTGGCCGTGCGCGCCACGACGCACGACGGGGTCAAGCCGTTGAGCGAGCAGACGGTGCTGGACCTCGGCCGGCTGAGTGAGTCGGGTGCTGCGGCATCCCAGACCACTCACCTGATGGTGTTGGACCGGCCCGGAGAGATCAACGCGCACGTCCTGGGATATGCCCACGTCGAGCATGACCCCAGGGCTGAGTTCGCGACCTACGAACTGGTCGTGCACCCCGAGCACCGTCGCCGCGGGGTCGGCGCTGAGCTGATCGTTCACGTGTTAGCAACGTGGCCCGGTGCCCGAGGCTGGGCTCACGGCAACCTTGACGGCGCACGCGGCCTGGCCGCTTCCCGCGGACTGAGAGTGGTTCGGGACTTATGGCAGATGGCGCTCGCGTTGAAGGGCGACAGCGACCTGCCTGAGGTCGCTTTGCCGCAGGGTTTTGCCGTGCGCAGCTTCGAGATGGGCCGCGACGAGGAGGAATGGCTACGGGTCAACGCCGCAACCTTCGCAGGTCACGGGGAGCAAGGGCGCATCGTCCGCAGCGATCTGAACGACCGGATGAGTCAGCCGTGGTTCGACCCGCACGGCTTTTTGTTGATCGAAGATGTCAGCGACCCCGACCAGCCCCGGCTCGCGGCCTTCCACTGGACCAAGGTCGAGCCGGCCGAGCCGGGATCAAGCCGTTCTACGGCCGGCGAGGTCTACGTGGTTGGGGTCGACCCGGCATACCAAGGGCGCGGTTTGGGCTCGGTGACCACGCTTCTCGGGCTGCGTCACCTGCAGGCGTGCGGGCTCGCCGAGGCCACGCTGTATGTCGACGGAGACAACGCTGCGGCGGTCTCTACCTACCGGCGGTTGGGCTTCGAGCAGACCCATGTCGACGTGATGTACGCGCCGTGATTACTTCACGGACCTCGCCCCCCGGTGGCAAGATGATCGGATGAGCACTGCGGATTCCCACCCGACCACGTCGCCGAGTGCGTCCATTGCCGCTGAATCCAGTGGGCAGGCCATCCTGCCGGAGCTCGTGGAGTCCAACAGCGTGGTTCCGCTGCCTACTATCCGAGGCAATTACCCGCGCGCGGCCAACGGACGATTCGTGCGTCTTGAGGCCGAAGATCCGGCTGAGGACGAGCCGGGCGAGTTGCCTGAGGGACGCTTCCTTGACCGCGAAGTGTCGTGGCTACAGTTCAACGAGCGCGTCTTGCAGCTTGCTGCCGATCCCCACCTGCCGCTGCTTGAGCGGGCCCGCTTTTTGGCGATCTTCGCGGGCAACCTCGACGAATTCTTTATGGTGCGCGTCGCCGGTCTCAAGCGCCGCATCGCCACCGGCATCGCCACCCGTTCTGCCTCGGGCTTGGAGCCCCGGGAGGTGCTCGAAGAGATCTCGGTCGGCGCGCACGCCCTGATGGAGCAGCACGCCAAACTCTTCGCCGAGGTCGTCGGGCCGGCCATGAGTGACGAAGGCATCACGGTCGTGCCGTGGGCTGAGCTGTCGGAGCAGGAGCAGGAAGACCTCGCCGAGATGTTCCGCAGCACCGTCTACCCGGTGCTGACTCCGTTGGCGGTCGACCCCGCCCACCCCTTCCCCTACATCTCCGGGCTTTCGCTCAACCTCGCGGTGGTGTTGACCAACCCACGGACCGAGCGTGAGCACTTCGCCCGGGTCAAGGTGCCACCGCTACTGCCCCGATTTATCCGCCTCTCCACCGAAGCCGATGGTCTCTACCGCGACCGCTTCGTTCTGCTGGAGCAGGTCATCGCCGAGCACTTGGACCAGTTGTTCCCCGGTATGACGGTCCAAGAGACGTTCTCCTTCCGGGTGACCCGCAACGAGGATGTCGAGGTCGAGGAAGACGACGCCGAGAATCTGCTCACCGCGTTGGAGCAGCAGCTTACCCGTCGCCGATTCGGCCCACCGGTGCGACTCGAAATCGAAGATGACATGGACGACCACGTCCACGACCTGCTGCTTCGCGAGCTCAACGTCAACGCCTCCGAGGTCTACCGGTTGCCCTCGCCACTGGACCTGACGGCGCTGCATACCTTGGCCGATCTCGACCGCACAGAGTTGCGCTACCCCAACTTCGTCCCCAAGACCCACCCCGAGTTGGCGCCAGTTGAGCGCGCCGCGCCCAGCGACGTGCTCGGCGCGATGCGGCAGCGGGACATCTTGTTGCACCACCCCTACGACTCGTTCTCGACCTCGGTGCAGGCGTTTATCGGGCAGGCCGCCGCCGACCCCAACGTGCTTGCGATCAAGCAGACGCTCTATCGCACCAGTGGTGACAGCCCCATCATCGATGCCCTGATCGACGCCGCCGCCGTGGGTAAGCAAGTGCTCGCGGTGGTTGAGATCAAGGCCCGATTCGACGAGGAAAACAACATCTCCTGGGCCCGCAAGCTCGAGCAGGCCGGAGTGCACGTGGTCTACGGCATGGTCGGGCTGAAGACGCACGCTAAGTTGGCGCTGGTCGTGCGTCAGGAATCAGGCGGGTTGCGCCGCTATTGCCACGTGGGCACCGGCAACTACAACCCCAAAACGGCTCGACTCTACGAAGACGTCGGATTGCTGACCTGCAACGAGTCCATCGCTGAAGACATCACCCGGCTGTTCAATCAACTGTCCGGGATGGCCCCGAAGGCGAAGTTCAAAAGGTTGCTGGTCGCGCCTCGGTCGGTGCGCTCGCAACTCCTTGAGCTCATCGAGGCCGAAGCGGCGCGTGGGGCCGATGGCCTGATCCAATTCAAGCTCAACTCCATCGTCGATGAGAAGACGATCGATGCGCTGTACCGGGCCTCCAAAGCCGGCGCCACCGTCAACCTCTGGGTGCGCGGCATCTGCTCGGTGCGACCCGGGGTGCCGGGGCTGTCCGAGACCATCACGGTGCGCTCCGTACTCGGCCGGTTCTTGGAGCACTCGCGCATCTTCGCCTTCGGCAACGGCGGCGAGCCGATCGTCTACATCGGCTCGGCTGACCTCATGCACCGCAACCTCGACCGGCGCGTTGAGGCCTTGACCCCGATCAGCGACGAGGGCCAAGTGAAGTCGCTGATGAAGCTGCTTGATCGCGGTCTGCACGCGGAAGTCTCGGCCTGGCATCTCAACGAGCATGGACAGTGGATCCGACAACATCTTGGCGACGACGGGTTGCCGCTGGCTGATCTGCAGGCGGAGTTGATCGCGAAGTACGCTGCCCGGCGCAAGCCCGGGCGCCGTCGATGAGCCCCACGCCAGCACAGGTGTTGGTGCCGGACCTTGCAAAGCCTCGAGCCGGCAAAGGCCCAATCGTGATTCGCGCCGCAGGAGTGATCGTGTGGCGTCGCAAAAAGGGCGAGCTGCGCGTCGCGTTGGTGCACCGCCCCCAGTACGACGACTGGTCCTGGCCCAAAGGCAAGCTCGACCGCGGCGAGGACTGGGCTGCGGCGGCAGCACGCGAGACGTGGGAAGAGACCGGGCTCGTGGTGCGTCTAGGCTCTCGACTGCCCTCACAGACGTACTCCCTTGGCCGGAGCAACGGTCGCGCCAGCAGCAAGCGCGTCGAGTATTGGGTGGGCACGCCCATCGGCGGCAGCGGCGAGTTGGAGCACGAGATCGACAAGGTGGTGTGGCTGAGCCCGAAGAAGGCCGCCAAACGGCTGACCTACTCGCGAGACCGGCGACAGTTGGATGCGCTTGTTGCCATGTCCTCGAACGAGGGCCTAGACACCTGGACGCTGTTGATCGTCCGGCACGCCAAAGCGTTGCCTCGCAAGGCGTGGGATCGGCCAGACATCATTCGCCCGCTCACAACTGTCGGCAAGCGTCGCGCCGATCGAATGGTGTCAATCTTGACGGCATACGCCCCAGAACGCATCATCACCTCCCCCTCGACCCGCTGCCACGACACGATGGCCCCGTTTGCTCAGCAGGCCGTGGTGCCACTGAGCACTAAGCGCGGCTTCTCCGAGGAAGACTTCGAGGACAAGCCCTACAAGGTCGCCAAGCACCTGACCAACATCTTCCTAGCCGGCCGCAGCATCGCGATCTGCACGCACGGCCCGGTGCTGCACTCGGTGATAGACCAACTCATCCCGCACGCGGACAACAAGCCGGTTGACCGGTTGCTCCGCCGGGTCAACGACGGAGCCATGGACAAAGGCGAGATCCTGGCCTGCACCGTGGTGGGCCGGGGCAAAGGCGCGCGCATCGTCACCACCACGCGCCACCGCATACCCCGCTAATGGTTTAGCCGAAGCGGCCGGAGATGTAGTCCTCTGTGGCTTTGTTGGACGGGTTATTGAAGATCTTGGTGGTGTCGTCCATCTCGACTAGTTTCCCCGGCTTGCCAGTGGCCTCGAGGTTGAAGAAGCCCGTGCGGTCAGACACCCGCGCCGCCTGCTGCATGTTGTGCGTGACGATGACGACGGTGTAGTCCTCTTTGAGTTCATTGATCAGGTCCTCGATGGCCAGCGTCGAGATCGGGTCGAGGGCCGAACACGGCTCGTCCATCAGGATGACCTCCGGTTGCACAGCGATCGCCCGGGCGATGCATAGACGCTGTTGCTGACCACCGGAAAGGCTGGAGCCGGGCTTGTCGAGGCGATCCTTGACCTCTTCCCACAGGTTCGCGGCCCGCAACGCCCGCTCGGTCAACTCTGAGCCTGCCTTGCTGGTCATCCTCGAACTGTTGAGCTTGACCCCCGCCAGCACGTTTTCCTTTACCGTCATGGTCGGGAAGGGGTTGGGCCGCTGGAAGACCATGCCGACCTCGCGCCGCACCTCCACCGGATCGACCCCCTTGCCGTAGAGATTCTTCCCGTCCATCGTCACTTCGCCCTGTACGCGACCGCCAGGGATCACCTCGTGCATCCGGTTCAGGGTGCGTAAGAAGGTGGACTTGCCGCAGCCAGACGGGCCGATGAAGGCCGTGACCGAGCGAGCCGCGATGGACATGGACACGTCAGCCACGGCCTGGAAGTTGCCGTAGAAGATGTTGAGATCTTTGACGTCGATGCGCTTGGACATGAGGGGGAAGTCTCTCCGGTAGTCGTGCAGCAGGGGTAAGGCGGGCGTTCGGGCATGCGGTTATCGGCCGGTCTTCGGGGCGAAAACCTTGGCGATGAGGCGGGCGGTCAGGTTCAGGGCAATCACGACGACGACGAGGATGAGCGCCGCCGCCCACGCGCGTTCGAGGCTGGGATCACGCACGCCCGGGTTGAGCGGCTTAGTGAACATCTCGTAGGCGTAGACCGCGAGGGTCTGCATCGGCCCGCTCAAAGGGTTGTAATTGAGAGCATAGAAACCGCCGACGGCCACAAGCAGCGGAGCCGTTTCGCCAATGACCCGGGCGATGGCGAGGGTGACCCCCGAGGCCAGACCGGAGGCTGCGGTGGGCAAGACCACTTTGTAGATCGTGCGCCACTTGGGCACTCCCAGCGCCAAGGAAGCTTCACGAAGTTCGTTCGGCACGATGCGCAACATTTCTTCGCTGTTGCGCACCACAGTCGGGATCATCAGCACCGACAAGGCGATCGCCCCGGCAAACCCGTTCTTGGTCCCGATCCCGAAGAGCACGCCGAAGAACGAGAAGGCGAACAGGCCCGCCACGATCGAGGGTATGCCGGTCATCACGTCGACGAAAAAACGCAGCGCCAGAGTGAGTTTGGTCTTGCCTCCGTATTCGACCAGGTAGATCGCCGCGAACATTCCGACCGGCACGGAGATTACTGTCGCCATGCCCGTGATGATCAACGTGCCGAAGATCGCATGGTAGACACCGCCGATGAACGGCCCGGTGCCGTCGGCATACTTCTGGTCGGCGAGACCGGTAATGCCATTCATGGTTTGCTGCAGGAAGTCCGGGCTGAGCGATCGACCGATCCCGTTAAGCAAGACCGTCAACAGCAGCGAGACCAACGGCAAAAGCGCGAGCGCAAAGGCTCCGTAGATGAGCGCACGCATCAACTGGTCGAGTCCAACCCGGCGACCGGCCGTGACGCTATGCGCTACATACGTGGCAAAAACGTAGGCGAAAAAGCCGATAACGACGGCCAGCGCGAGATTGGACAGCACCAGCCACGCGAGCAGTCCCACGACGACCCCGGCGGCGAAGGACAACAGAGCAAGCCGCTTGGGCGCTGGCCTCACCGATGAACTGGTGATGCCGTCCCAGCCATCGAGCCGGGAGGTACTCCTGGCGTCCTCCGATCCTGAGTCGCTGGCCGGCGGCGAAATTTTCGTAGGCGTGCTCATTAGTTAGCTCCGGAAAATTCGGCGCGCTTTTCGACAATCCAACGCGCGAAGAGGTTGACGGCGAGGGTGATGACGAAGAGCACCAGTCCTGCAGCGATCAGCTCGGACAAGCGGAGCCCTGAAGCTTCGGGGAAGTTGAGCGCGATCTCCGACGGAATAGTCGCGTTGCCCGTACCGATGAAGTTCAAGCCGAACACACCCGGGGACAGGATGATGGTGACCGCCATGGTCTCGCCCAGCGCACGACCCAGGCCCAACATCGTGCCGCCGATGACTCCAGGCTTTCCGAAGGGAAGTACTGCCGTGGTGATCATCTCCCACTTGGTGGCACCGAGGGCCAGGGCAGCTTCTTCGTGCAACTTCGGTGTCTGCAAGAAGACCTCGCGAGAGACGGACGTGATGATGGGCAAGATCATGATGGCGAGCACCAGGGAGGCGGTTAGGAGGGTGCGACCGGTGGCCGAGGAGTCCTCGAAGAACGGGATCCATCCGAGGTTGTCTTCCAGCCAAACGTAGAGCGGCACGACCGCAGGGGCAAAGACTTGTAAGCCCCACATGCCGAAAACCACGCTGGGCACTGCGGCGAGCAAGTCGATGACGAAGCCGATGGCGTTGCCGACCCGGCGGTCGGCATAGTGCGACACGAAGAGCGCGATTCCCACGGCAACCGGCACGGCCACCACAAGCGCGATCACCGAGGCAATCAGGGTGCCGACGATCAACGGCCACACGTAGGCGAAAAAGCCCTCGCCACCGCTGATCTGCTCGGGTGAAGCACCCAGGACCGGTGCTGCTTCGATCATCAGGAACGTCGCTACCCCGGCCAAGGTGGCCAAGATAAGGATTCCGGATCCTAGCGAGGCGCCGCTGAACAACACATCGCCGAGTCGTTTGGGGCCACCCGCGCGCTCCGTCGGCGTGTTCGATTTGTCCTCAGTGGCTAGTTGCCCCTCAGGGCGGGTGGACAGATCCCCGCTGGACGGCTCCTGCGGTGTGCTCATCTCTTCCTCCGTGCTCTCACGCTGCGCTGGCCTGCACTAGCGGCGACCGGGGCATACCCGGCCGCCGCCTATCATCAATGATCCGATGGTGGTCAGTTCCCGCCCTTGACCATGTCGAGCGAGCCCTGTGCCTTCGTGCGCAGGTCGTCGGAGATCGGAGCCGAGCCAGCGGCGTCCGCGGCGGCCTGCTGGCCGTCTTCGGAGATGGCGTAGCCCACGAAGTCGGTGACCAAGTCGGCCTTGGCTGCGTCGGAGTATTCGGAGCAGACGATGTGGTAACTCACGAGCACGATCGGGTAGGCACCCGACTCGGTGGTGTCGCGGGCCAATTCGAGGGCCAAGTCTCCTTCAACGCCCGTGTCGGCCGGTTCCGAGGCGTCAACGACCTTCGCCGCACCCTCAGCCGAGTACTCGGTGAACTCCCCGCCCACACCGATCGCGGCGGTGGTCAGATCACCGATCGCGGAAGCGTCCGAATAGCCGATCGCCCCTTCGGTCGAACCGACGACCTGAATCACCCCAGTAGTCTGAGCAGCGGCCTCGCCACCATTGACCGGCCAGACCTTGTCAGCCTCGTAACTCCAGGAATCGGGGGCAGCAGCCGAGAGGTATTCCATGAAGTTCTCGGTGGTCCCAGACTCGTCCGAGCGGTTGACGACGGTGATGTCGGTGTCCGGTAATTTCACGTCGGGGTTGTCCGCGGCCAGCGCCGGGTCGTTCCACTTCGTGATCTTCTGGTCAAAGATCTGCGCCAACACGTCGGGTTTGATATTCAGCGTGTCCACACCGGGCAGGTTGAAAGGGATAGCGACCGGAGAGATATAGACCGGGATGTTCAGCGCACCACCGTCGCCACATACCTCCTTGGCCAATTCGGCCTCTTTCTCATCAAGGTATGCATCCGATCCGGCGACGTCGACCGCACCGGCCAGGAAGTTCTCACGGCCACCGCCGGACCCGATGGCGTCGTAGGTCACGGTGACGCCGGGCTGCACGTCCTGGTATCCAGCAATCCAGGCGGTCATGGCCGAATTCTGCGAACTGGCGCCGGACGCCTTCAGCGCACCGGTCATGTCGCCGCCGGCAGCCGAGCCGGCGGCCTCGTCCGAGCCGGAGCCCGTAGCGGTGGGGTTGTCGTCGCCACAGGCAGACAACGTCAACGAGGCAGCCGCTGCGAGAGCGAAGGCAGAACCAAAACGGTGGAGCTTCACGGAGATCCTCTTTCTGGAACAGGGTGTAGGGGCAGACCGGGAGCAATGCGAAAACGCTGCCTGGTCGGTCGGGGCAGCGTTGTCAACTCCCCGCACGGTAGAGGCGACACGTGACCCGCAGTGCTTTGCTTGGTGAACGAGGTGTGAACGACGGTTGAATGTCCAACGATGTTTTTTACCGATTCGGAATGCTTAGGGCGCTCGCGTGGTTATGCGTACTGCGTGTCGGGCTGCGGAAGCCCCGGGCTCCATCACAAGCCGCTACGAGCGGCCCCGCGCCGAGAGGCGCTCCCAGCCCGGCACGCGCCTAGACCGGCTCGTCACTCCAGATCGCTACGATCCCACAACCCAGCGCAGACATGCAGGTCACGGGCCATCTCTTGCATCGACGTGGCGCGGCGGACCTCAGCGCTCTCCACGTCGTTGAGCCCCGCGGAGGGGTCGACCAGGCCCACCGCGATGACGTGGGCAAACGCTGCGGCTCGCTCCAGAGCCACGCGCAGATCGCCGGTGAAGACGCCCGTCAAGATGGCGGTGGTGAGATCGATCAGATCTTCGGGCTTCGGCGGCTCGCTGAGCCCGGCGATGACGCGGTAGACGTCGGCGTGCGCTGCCCCTGCGGTGTAAGCCTTGGCCACCTCCAGCGGGGCACGCTGCACCCAT
This sequence comes from Actinomycetales bacterium, assembly GCA_038330045.1. Classification (GTDB taxonomy): domain Bacteria; phylum Actinomycetota; class Actinomycetes; order Actinomycetales; family Dermatophilaceae; genus Ornithinicoccus. Next base: position 32,810 of record JBBQNO010000018.1, read on the forward strand.
TCATGAAGCAGATAGAGCCGCCACAGCGCCCCGGGCAACGAGCGGGCGGGGCGGTCTGCCCACAGCTCGGCCAACGTCGCCAAACCTAACTGCGGAACCAGCGCCACTAACCGGGCGGTGACCTCGGGGTCTTCGTTAGCGCGGCCGCGACCAACCACGATAGCCGCTGTGCGGTGCGCTGCCTCGACGATATCCCAGGGCTCTTCGGCCGCGTAGGCATCGAACCTCACGGGACTAGTCAGGGCTGGTTTGTGGTGTCTCAACGTTCGCTCTATCCCCTAGGTTTCTGGCCCCAGCACGATGACGTCGTGGCCGCTCAGCAGGGCCAGGTCGCCTTCGATGCGGGCCTCGTCCCAGACCGCGAGGGTATGCCGATGCTCAACGTCAGCTGGCAGCGCTACCTCTTGGGGGTCTTCGCTGACGTTCGCGATCACCGTGACGTCGCCCCTTCGCATCCACCACACCGAACTCTCGGCGTCGATGCGGAACGCGGATCCCCCCAAAGGGGTGTCGCGCAGGGCAGGAATCGTGCGCCGAAGGCTGAGCAGCAACGTGTACCAGTCCAGCATTCGAGCGTGCGATGCCTCGCCGCGCTCATCCCAGTCCAGTTTTGAGTTTTCTACCGTTGACGCCGCTTGCGGGTCGGGCACGTTGTCGGTCCACCCGTGGGCCGCGAACTCTGCGGATCGGCCATCACGAATGGACTGGGCGAGCCACTCTTCTTCGTGCGCAGTGAAGTATTGCCACTTGGTGCTGGCCGCCCACTCCTCCCCCATAAAGAGCATGGGTGTGTAGGGCGAGGTCAGCAGCAGCGCGGCACCGATGGCAGACATCCCGGCCGACGTCAGCTGACACAGTCGGTCGCCACTGGCTCGGTTGCCCACTTGGTCGTGCGTCTGCAGGGAGGCGACGAAGCGCCAGCCGGGGGTGACGTCGGGGTCGACGGGCCTGCCGTGGATCTGCCCGCGGAAGGTCGACATGGTGCCGTCGTGCAAAAACGGGCTACGCTCCAGCGTCTTGACCAACGCACCGGGGTCGGCGAAGTCTGCGTAGTAGCCCTGCGTTTCACCGGTCAACGCGACGTGCAGCGAGTGGTGCACGTCGTCGGCCCACTGCCCGTGCAGACCTAAGCCACCGCCACCGCCATTCCCCCGAGGCGCCACCGCGCCGGGGTCGTTGCGGTCGGATTCGGCGATCAGGATGCGCGGGATGCCACTGTCCGCGGAGATCTCGTCAACCAGGGCGGCCATTTCTTCGAGAATATGCAGCGCACGGAGGTCGTGCAGCTCGTGCACGGCGTCAAGGCGCAGGCCGTCGAGGTGGAAGTCGCGCAGCCACATAACGACGTTGTCGAGCACGAACCGTCGAACCTCGTCGCTGCTCGCGTTGGAGAGGTTCACCGCCTCCCCCCACGGCGTGTGGTGCTTGTCGGTGAAGTATGGGGCGAACTGGGAAAGGTAGTTGCCGCTGGGACCGAGGTGGTTGTAGACCACGTCGAGG
>JBBQNO010000019.1:0-33358 GCA_038330045.1 Actinomycetales bacterium
CTCGAAGCAACACTGAAGGGCCCAAAGGCGCGACTCCCCGCGTCCGACTAGTAGACGGCCTCAACCGGACCATAGAAAAACGACGTCTGCGGGTGACCACACCCCCATTTTCAGCCCGGAACGGGCGGCGCGGAAGAGCCACATGGGACTAGTAGTTGTTTGTCGCCGGGTGTGGGTTCGTGATTATGGGTCAAGTCCTGCCAAGACCGCCAGGTGGCGGTCGCAGTGCAAGATGGCAGTGATTTGGCCTCGGATGGGCTCTTGGGTGTGAGCTGCGCTGAGTTGTACGTACCGCGGCGCGGAGCCGGTTGCCCGCCACGCCTTAACAGCGGGGCCGCTCGGCGTGGCGGCCCATGCTAGAAACGCTGAGGGATTGTCGACGACGGCGGGTGATGTCACCGATGACATCGAGCTCGCGGCTGATCCGTAGCAAGATCCCCAACTCCCGGGCCGGAGGGCGGGAGATCCAGCAGCACCCTCTCCGATTGTGATAGCCACCCAACCGGTGGCGGTGAGCTCATAGGGGTGCTCTGGGCTCACCACCACCGCAGGCGGTTATTCGCTGTGCCCGTTAGGGCCGGTCTCGGGCGCGCTGCTTTCGATCGAGTGCTGGTTGCCGGTGTGGTTGACGCTGATCTTGCGGGACTTAGCCTCTTCGGCCACGGGGATCGTCAACGTCAAAACACGGTCGCGGTACTCAGCAGCGATCTTGTCTAGCGCGACGCCGTACCCCAACGTCACCTGCCGAGCGAAGGTGCCAACTGGACGTTCGTGGGACAGCCACTGCACCTGATCGTCCAAGTCCTGGCTTCGCTCGGCGCGGATGGTCAAGGTGCGGTCCTCGACGTCAACATCGACAGTTCCAGGGTCTACGCCTGGCAAGTCGACGTGCGCGATGAACTGCTCGCCCTTGCGGAACAAGTCCATCGGCATGGCCGCCGACGCCGGGTTGCGTACTGCCCCGCCCAAGAGTCGGTCGATGTCACGGAACGGGTCGAATGTGGTTGCCATGGCTTCCTCCTCAGCCTTGCAGTACCCCACCCAGACCAACCACGAACCTGAGTGGATTTGACTCAACTTTAAGACTGTCGGGTCTGTGTTTTACAAGTCACCGGGTCAGAGCAGAAACGGCCGGGATAGTGGGTCCAGGCAGCGAGCCACATCACCCCGATGGAGCTGCTACCCCGCGCATCTGGTATGCCATCTGAGCCGTCGGCCCACCCCGACTACAGTGTCGTCAGACACGGCTCAGTGGGATCGTCAGGTTCAGCGAGACTGCCCGGTCGCCAGATCCTCGACCTCCTGACCCGATAAACACCCCAGGTGCAAGCGCAAGCCCCTAAGCGTGACTAAATCTCGTTTACAGTCATTCCACGATTCTCGTGATGCGTCAGGTTCTGGTGCGCAAACGCGTCCCGTTGACACGCGCACAGTTAGACAGGGCTGGTCCGAGAGATGGCCTACCGCCGCGAATCCTGTTGGGCCCAGACATTGAAGCCATAGAACCGCGGTGGCGAGTCTGCCGCACTTTGGGGGACGCGGGTGGACAGTCGGTGTCTTCGATGCTGCACGTATGATGCATGACCCGGCCCGCCTGCGGTTTCGCTGCGGCGAAACCGCAGGTCAGAGCGGTTGGGTGGCTTCGTGCAAACAGAGAGTTGAGAGTTCGAGCCTCTTCGACAACTCTTACAGAAGCCGCGGACCTCACTTCATGCACTCGAACAGTCCTGATAGACAACGATCCGGTCGATGGAAGACCTTGGCGTTGGTGGCATTGGGCAACATCTGCCCATCGAAGGATCAGCGTGGATGTGACTCAGCGGCTAAGTGTCGAAGCCTTCAAGCGCTGGGGCAGCGTCCGAATCATCGAGATCGCGGCTGACTCGGACACGGGAAACACGGTTGCCGGTGACCTCGAGGATTGTCAGCGTGAAGCCCTTGTACTCAAACTCTTCACCGGGTTCAGGCAGACGTTGCAAACGCGTGATGACGAAGCCCGCGACCGTCTGATAGCCGCCGCGGTCTTGCTCGGGCAAGTCGCCCAGCTCGAGGGTCTCGAACATCGACCCAGCCGACAGTCCGCCATCCATAAGCCACGACCCATCATCGTCTTGAGTCGGGCGAAGGTCCGGAGGCTCGTCGACCGACGGCAGATCGCCTGCTATCGCCTCGAGCACGTCCACCGGGGTCACGAGACCTTGCGTGTCGCCATACTCATCGACGACGAGCACCACATGGCTGCCGGAGCTCCGGAAGACCTCAAGAACCCCGAGAGCCGGCATGTTTTCCGGCACCGTGGGAGCGGGGCGCATTGCAGCGCGGGGGTCGGGCTCGTCGCCCTTCATGGCCTGCAGCCAGAGTCGTTTGATCGACACCAGGCCGAGCACCTCGTCGAGGGTGCCGTCGCACAGCGGAAATTCTGAGTGTCCGGACTCCGACATCTGGGTCCAGGTGTTGGAGTCCGGCTCGTTGGTGTCCATCCAGGCGATCTGCGGCCTCGGGGTCATGAGCGCATTGATGCGAAGGTCGCCCACCTTGAAGACCTTCTCAACCAGCTCACGCTCGGCGGGCTCGACCGCTCCGGATGTTGCGGCCTTGGCTAAGAGTTGACGGATCTCTTCCTCTGTGACGTCGGAGTCGTTTGAGTCGTTGGTCACCCCGAAGAGGCGGGCGACCGAATTGGTGGAAAACGTCAGCAACCACACCACTGGGGCCGACACCTTCGACAGCAACTGCATCGGGCGGCTCAAGAGCGCGGCGACCCGTTCGGGGTTGGCCAACGCCAAACGCTTCGGCACCAACTCGCCCAGCACCAATGACATATAGGTGATGATCACGACGACGATCACGAAGGCGAGCGGCTCGGCATACGGCTCGAGTGGTCCGGCGCGCGCCAAGGGGTCAACGAGATACGCCTGATAGGCGCGCACCACCAAAGGCACCAAGAACGATGGCGATGAGGGAGATGCCCACCCGCACCGTCGAGAGGAAGCGGCTCGGCTCGTCCATGAGCTTCAACGCGACAGCAGCTCCCGGGTCGCCGCCGTCGGCCGCAGACTTCAGGCGCACCTCCCGCGCCGACACCAATGCCATTTCCGCCATCGCGAAGACCCCATTGGCCAGCACGAGCACCACGACAATCGCAATCTCGAGCCCAACGTTCACGTAGTGGTCCTCTTCGCTTTGAACGCCGTCATATAGGCAAGCGTAGGTGCCGGGGGCCGACGGGCTGACATACAGATTGAGCGTAGATCGTGGATCGGCGTCGAACCACGAGGCCCCGCCGCGACTGACAGACGTATACAACGTATCCTTAGAGCAAGTCTGCAAGGGCGCAGACCCAATGCCAGGCAAAACTTCATCGCTGGCATCCCCCTACTCACAGCAGGAGATCACGTGTCAAAGCGCAATACGCTCGTTCGGACCGCTCACGATGTAGGCCTCGCGGCATGGTTCGGTGGCTCGCTTATGGGTGCCGTCGGCCTCAACGGCGCGGCGTCAGAAGCCAAGTCCTCGCAGGAAACCCTCCGCCTGTCCTCAGTCGGTTGGGCTCGTTGGGCACCCGTCCAGACTGCGGCCATCGCGGTTCACGCCCTGGGTGGCGTCGGCCTGATCGTCGGCAACAGCGACCGCCTCGAGCGTCAAGACGAGGCCAAGAGCAATACGGCCGTCAAACTCGGTCTCACCGTCGCCGCAGTCGGCCTCACGGCATACAGCGGTGTCTTGGGCAAGAAGGTTTACGACCACCAAGACGACGTGACCGAAGGTTCCACCGAGCCCGCGCGAGGCACGGATCCGGAGTTGGCTTCAGCGCAGAAGCAGTTGAAGTACTGCCAGTGGGCTATCCCGGCCGTCACCGGCGTGCTGATCTTCATGGGTGCGCAGCAGGGCGAGCAGCAGCGCCCCAGCGAGCAGAGCAAGGGCCTGCTCGACAAGGTCAAGCCCTCCAAGTTCAACAACTAGGTAAAAATCACGAGGCCACCCCTACGCGTTGTATGCCGTAGGGGTGGCTGAGTTGGTGATGAGCGCCTTTCCGCTGCCTCGCTGAATGCGAGAGATCACGCTTAGGCTGTCCTTCATCAATGAGTTCGCGCAGGAGAGCTGCGTTGTGGAGGGCGGGGACCTCTCATCGATGCTTGGGTAGGCGGGCAGTTGCCTCGAGTCCCTGCGGCCCGCACCGAGGGCGCTCGGTGGAAACTGCGTCAGACTAGGGCAGTTATGGGGCATTTAGAGATCAATGGAGTCAGTTTCGTCCTCGCCGACGGCCGGCCGTTGCTGAATGACGTCTCACTGAGGGTGGGTGAGGGTGCGAAGGTCGCACTGATCGGGCCCAACGGGACCGGCAAGACCACCCTGTTGCGACTCCTCTCAGGCGACCTCGACGGTCATAGCGGGTCGGTGTCGATTACGGGCGGGTGTGGCGTGATGCGCCAGTTCATCGGGACGATGGGACGCGGGAGGGTCGTCGATGGTGCAGGCAATGTCGCGGACAAGCCGACAGTGCGCGACCTCCTTGTGGCAGTCGCCCCGTTGGCTGTGCGCAGGGCAGCCGACGGCCTCACCCGGGCTGAGCTGCTACTCATGGAAGTGGACGACGAGCCAGCCCAGATGGCCTACGCCCAAGCTCTGGTGGATTGGGCCGACGCGGGAGGCTACGACTACGAAGTACTGTGGGACGTGTGCACGATCGCGGCCCTCGGCATACCGTTTGAAAAGACCCAATGGCGCACCACGGACACCCTCTCGGGTGGAGAGCAGAAGCGGCTGGCGCTGGAGGCGCTACTGCGCGGACCCGACGAAGTGCTGCTCCTGGATGAGCCCGACAATTACCTCGACGTGCCGGGCAAGCGCTGGCTCGAGGCCCAACTGGCCGAGTCGCCCAAGACCGTCCTGCTGGTCAGTCACGACCGGGAACTTCTGGCCAGTGCGGCCACCCGGGTCGCGACACTTGAGCCCTCGTCGAAAGGCAACACCCTATGGGTCCACCCCGGGTCGTTTGCCGGATGGCACGAGGCTCGCGATGCGCGGAACGCTGCCTTGGTCCAGGACCGCAAACGCTGGGACGAGGAGTTGAAGAAACTGCGGGCACAAGTGCTGATGTACAAAGAGAAGGCCAAGTACTTCTCCGACATGGCGTCTCGCTACCAATCCTCGCAGACCAAACTGCGCAAGTTCCAGGAGGCCGGGCCGCCTGAGGTCGTGGCCACCGAGCAGAAGGTGAAAATGCGGCTGGGCGGCGGTCGCACCGCCAAGCGTGCGGTCATGGCCGAGGGCGTTGGGCTGACCGGCCTAATGGAGCCCTTCGACCTGGAGGTGTGGCACGGCGATCGGGTAGCCGTGCTGGGCAGCAACGGCTCAGGCAAATCTCATTTTTTGCGGCTCCTCGCGCTCGGCGGGTCTGACCCCGACATCGAGCACCAACCGGTCGGCGAGATGCTACCCGAGCCGGTCACCCACACTGGTCACGCGCGCCTCGGATCGCGGGTGCGGCCCGGATGGTTCGCGCAAACCCACGACCACTCGACGTTGCGGGGTCGCACACTTCTCGAGATCCTGCACCGCGGCGATGCGCACCGATCCGGTATGCCGCAAGACCAGGCCGCGCGCGCCCTCGACCGTTACGAGTTGGCCACGTCCGGTGAGCAGACCTACGACACGCTTTCGGGTGGGCAGCAAGCCCGGATTCAGATCCTGTTGCTGGAGCTCTCCGGGGCCACCCTGCTTTTGCTCGACGAGCCCACCGACAACCTCGACTTGCATTCGGCTCAAGCCCTCGAAGAAGGCTTGGAGGCTTTCGAAGGGACCGTGCTGGCCGTGACCCACGACCGATGGTTCGCCAAGGGCTTTGACCGGTTCTTGGTGTTCGGCGCCGATGGTCGGGTCCGCGAAACCGACGGACCCGTCTGGGACGAAGGCCGCGTCGAGCGCTCGCGATGACCGCCATCATGTCGTGATTGCCGGCGCTCGGGCCTAGCGGGCGACGCCGGTCAGGATGCGCCGTGGGGGGCGATCCTCTTCCGACTGCTCCAGCAAACACGTCACGTCGAACCCGTTGGCCGACAACGCCTCGGTCCACTCATCTTGGGAAAACAACCCGAAATGGTGGCGTTCGCTCTCGCTAGTAAATTTCCCGTCAACCTCCCGGATCGCGTAGACGTAATCGGTGACCACCCGCTGGTCGTGCGGGTCAGGGTCGTGCGTCCACTCCAGGTATCGGATGCCGCTGCCGTCAACGGCATCATTGCCGCCGTGCCCGGTGAGCGGCTCGAACGTCTCGGCCATGTGGTCCGGCATCACCACCAGTAGCCCGCCTGTCGCGAGGTGGCTTGCTGCGGTGGCGAAGGCGGCGCGTAGGTCCTCGAGCGTCAACATGTAGTCGATGGCGTCGTGGATCAGGACCGCATCGAAGGTACGACCCAGTTGCAGGTCGCGCATGTCGCCGACGAAGTGCTCGCACTCGGGGTTGAGGTGGGTCGAGACCTCCAGCATCTGCGCCGAAATGTCCACCAACGTCATGTCGAACGTCGCCTTGAGGTGGACGGCGTTGTGCCCCCCGCCGCTGCCCAGCTCCAAAACGGTGCGGACCCCGGTGCCGAGGAGCCCGGCGATGATCGCGGCTTCCTCGACGTAATCCTGCGCAGGGGAGAGCAGCGGCCACCAGCGGGCCAGGTCGGCATACATCCGGGGAGTGTCCACGCGCACAGTTTTGCAGAACCGGCGGTCAGGCGAGGGTCACTTCCCGGGGCAGACCATGACCTTCACCGCCGTGGGGTCTTCACGACCGGCCCGCAGCGCAGCCTCCACCTCGTCAAGGCCAAAGTGCCCGGTGACCATGGCGTCGAGGTCGACTTTGCCCGAGGCCACCAGCTCGATAGCGGTCGGCCACGTATTGGCGTACCTAAACGCTCCAGTGATCACTAGTTCACGGTCTTGAACGTGGGACAGCGGCAACTCGACCGTGTCGCCGCCCATCCCGACCAAGACGACCCGCCCGGCGCGACCCGTGATCGAAATGGCGTCCCAGGTGGCGCGCGCGTTGCCCGAGCACTCCAACAACACGTCGGGCTCGAGGTCGGCGTCCGCCAGGGCAGTCTCGGCGACGTTGATCGCCCGCAGCCCCAAACTCTCGGCCAAGGCCAGGCGGTGTGGATTGACGTCCGAAACGGTCACCGAGGTGGCCCCGAAGGCGCGAGCCGCCTGCGCCGCGATGAGGCCAATCGGCCCGGCACCCGTGATCAAGACTGTGCTTCCCGGCCCGACCTGGGCCCGTTGACACGCCCACACGCCGACCGACAGCGGCTCGATGAGCCCAGCCGCGTCGTCGCTCATGGAGTCGGGGATGGGAAAGGCGAAAGCCGCAGGCACCGCCACGAATTGCGCGAAGGCACCGTCGTAGGGCGGGGTGGCGAAGAACGCTACGTCGGGGCAGAGGTTGTAGCGACCGGCGAGGCACTGCGTGCAGGATCGGCAGGGTATGCCGGGCTCTAAGGACACGCGCTGGCCGACCGTCAACGCGGTGACGGCATCGCCGACAGCGGTGATGGTGCCACCGGCTTCGTGACCGAGAATCAGCGGGGATTCCACGACGTACGGACCGATCCTGCCGTGCTCGTAGTAGTGCACATCTGAGCCGCACACTCCCACGGCCCCGATCTCGACCAGTACCTCATCTGGCCCCGCCTGCGGGATCTCGCGTTCTTGGACGCTGACGTCTCCGACGCCGTTGAGCACGCTGACTTTCATCGTGGCCACGATCAACCTCTTCCGTATCAAATGAGCACCTGGGCTATATCGATGCTCAAATGTTAGTGTATGCCGAAAGGCTGCTCCGGCGAGGCGAGTGGGAATTCCCCTATGGAGGCTTCATCGATGTTCAAAAGCACGACAGAGATGGTGCTTGCCGCCCGCGTCGCCAGGCTCTTCTTCTTTTCGCGCCAGTCGAAGGTGCAGATTGCGACGTCCCTGCACATCACCCGGTTCGAGGTCGCTCGACTGCTGGATCTAGCCCGAACTTCGGGCATCGTGACCATCACGGTGACCGAACCCGGAGCGATCGACCTGGAGCTCAGCGGGCAACTTCGTGCACGGTTCGGGTTGGACCACGCCGTAGTGGTGCGCACCGGTGGCGGCAGCTCCGAGCAGACCCGGGACCAGATCGGGGCAGCGGCCGCCGACCTGCTGTGTGAGATCAGCACCGTGGACGACGTGATCGGGCTGAGTTGGGCCCGCGCCGTCCTTGACATGGCCACTCACCTCGATGGACTCAAAGCCCGCAGAATCGTCCAGTTCACCGGCGCATTGACCCGGAGCGACGTCAACTCCAGTGCCCCCGAAGTGGTGCGCAACGTGGCCATCAAAGCGGGCGCGGAGTCCTCGGTGTTCTACGCGCCGCTGCTGGTCAGTGACGTCGCGACCGCCCAGGGGTTGTACCGCCAAGAGCAGGTCGCCAGCGCCACGTCGTATTACCAAAGCGTCACCAAGGCGATCGTGGGTGTCGGCGGTTGGGACCCACCCCACTCGACGCTGTACGACGCGATGAGCCCGGATGAGCGGGCGATGGCTTTGCGCGACGGTGTCCGTGCAGACCTCTCGGGAGTGTTGATCGACGCGGATGGCGGGGCGGTTCAGTGCTCGCTGACCGAGCGCATCGTCGCCATCTCGGCGGAGCAGTTGAAGGAAGTCCCGACGGTAATCGCGTTGGCCTACGGGGTCGGCAAAGTGCCGGCGGCCCGAGCCGCGCTGGCGGGCGGATACCTGCAGGGTTTGGTCACGCACACCGATTTCGCGCTCGGGTTGCTCGCGACTCCGTGAAGGCCGTCCAGTTTCAGGCTTACGGAGTGCTGCCGCAGGTCGTGGAGGTGATGGCTCCGGCGTGCCCCGACGACGGAGTGGTGGTGAACGTGCAGGCCACGGGCGTATGCCGTTCAGACTGGCACGCGTGGAAGGGTCATGACCCGGTCGGGGAGCCGCACATCGGCGGTCACGAACTCAGTGGCAGTATTGCGGCCGTCGGCCCCCTGGTGGCTCGCTGGAAGATCGGCGATCGGGTGACGGTGCCGTTCGTCTGTGGATGTGGTGCGTGCGAGGCGTGCTTGGTGGGGGAGGCCCAGGTGTGTCCCGTGCAAACTCAGCCGGGTTTCACAGGCCCAGGTTCGTTCGCCGAGCAGGTTGCGCTCCATGCGGCGGACGTGAACCTGGTGGCCGTGCCCGCCTCGATCGACGACGTCACCGCAGCCTCGTTGGGGTGCCGGTTCGCTACGGCATACCGCGCGTTGACGGTGCATGGCCGTGTACAGCCCGGTCAGTGGCTTGCGGTGCACGGGTGCGGTGGCGTGGGTTTGTCTGCGGTGATGATCGGCGTCGCCCTCGGAGCACGGGTCATTGCCGTCGATCTCAACCCTGCTGCCCTCACGCGTGCCACGGCCTTGGGTGCCGAGATTGCCATGTTGGGCGGGCTGGATGCGGCGGAGCGCATCCAAGAGTTAGGTGGCGCGCACGTCTCGATCGACGCGCTGGGCGTGCCGGCGACCGCGATTTCGTCGGTATGCAGTCTGCGCCGGCGAGGCCGGCACGTGCAGGTCGGGCTGCTGCTGGGACGCGCCTCGACACCGCCGCTGCCGATGGATCGTGTCGTCGCCCACGAGCTCGAGATCTACGGCTCCCACGGCATGGCCGCCCACGAATACCCAACGATGATGGCCATGATCGCGGCCGGACGCCTCGATCCCAGCGCACTTGTCGGCGACGTTATCGGCCTCGAAGGCATCCCGGCCGCACTAGTGGCGATGAACTCGCCGAGTGCCACCGTGGGCCTGACGGTGGCACGGCTGCCCTTCTAAGCGCCTACCTTTGCGAGCGCCTGCCCCTTAAGAGCGACCGCCTAGCGAGGCGGCATCCGCAACGCACCGTCGAGGCGGATGACCTCACCGTTGAGCAGTGGGTTCGACACGATGTGCGACACGAGCGCGGCATACTCACTCGGTTTGCCCAGACGTGAGGGGTGGGGGACGAGCGCTTCCAGGCTGTCTTTCACTTCGCCGGGCAGGCCGTCCATCATCGGGGTTTCCATGACGCCGGGGGCGATGGTCATGACGCGGATGGCTTTGTCGGCGAGGTCGCGTGCCGCGGTGATGTTGAGCGCGACGATGCCGCCCTTGCTTGAGGCGTAGGCAGCCTGACCGATTTGCCCGTCGTAAGCCGCGACCGATGCGGTCATCACGATCAATCCGCGGTCGCCGTCGAGCGGCTCGTTGCCCGCCATCGTCTCAGCGGCCAGACGCATCACGTTGAAGGTCCCGATCAGATTGATGTGGACCACGGTGGCGAAGGCGTCGAGCTCGTGGGTGTCGCGCTTGGACAGGATGCGACCGGGGGTGGCGACGCCCGCGCAGTTGACCACGATGCGCATGGTGCCGAGCTCGGCGGCCACCGCTATGGCTGCGCGGACCTGGTCTTCGTCGCGGACATCGGCGGGGGAGAAGCGGGCCCGCTCGCCCAACTCGGAGGCAACTTCTTCGCCACGACCGCCGGGGAGGTCAACGAGGACCACCGAGCCGCCGTCGTCGAGGATGCGTCGGGCGGTGGCTAGGCCGAGGCCGCTGGCGCCACCGGTGACGAGGGCGACGACATCTGAAGTGATCTGCACGATGGCTTCTTTCGCTAGAGGGCTATTTCTTTTGCAACTGGCGCGAGATCACCAGTCGTTGGATCTGGTTGGTGCCTTCAAAGATCTGAGTCACTTTGGCTTCGCGCATGAAGCGCTCCAGCGGGAAATCTTGGGTATATCCCGCCCCGCCGAGCACCTGCACGGCGTCGGTGGTGACCTTCATGGCTGCGTCGGTGGCGACTAATTTTGCGATCGAGGCCTCGAGGCTGTGCGGCTTGCCCGCGTCCCGCAAGCGTGCGGCCTGTAGGTATGCCGCTCGCGAGGCGCCGACTGAGGCGGCCATGTCGGCGATCAGGAAGGCCAGGCCCTGATTGGCGATGATGGGTTTGCCGAACTGCTCGCGCTCCATCGCGTAGGCCGTCGCTTCGTCGAGAGCACGTTGGGCCAACCCTGTTGCGGTGGCGGCGATGCCCATCCGGCCAGAATCGAGGGCGGCCATCGCGATGGTCATGCCTTGTCCGGGCTCGCCGACGAGACGGTCGGACTCGACGAAGACATTGTCGAAGATGACGTCGGCAACAGGATCGCAGGCGAGGCCCATCTTGCGCTCGGGGGTGCCAAACGTCAGGCCTTGGGCGTCAGCGGGGACGAGTAGCGCAGAGAGTCCGCGGGCACCGTCGTCGCTGGTGCGCACAAAACTCGAGTAGAAGTCGGCGTGCCCGGCGTGACTGATCCAGGACTTGGTGCCGGAGACGGCATACCCGCCGTCCGTTTCGACGGCCCGGGTGCGCATCGAGGCGACGTCGGAGCCGGACTGCTGCTCCGAGAGGCAATAAGCGCCGAGTTGGTCACCGGACAGCATGCCGGCCAGGTACTTCTCTTGCTGCTCCCGCGTGCCGAAGGTCGCCATCGGGAAGCAGGTCAGCGCGTGCACCGAGACGCCGACCGCTACGGACATCCAGGCGTAGGCCAACTCTTCGAGGACCTGGAGGTAGACCTCATACGGCTGATCGCCGCCGCCGAACTCCTCCGAATAGGGCAACGACAGCAGGCCGGTAGAGCCCAACAGTTGGAAGATTTCGCTCGGGAATCGGCCTTGGGCCTCGGCCTCGTTGGCGGCGGGCAAGAGTTGCTCGGCGGCAATCTCCCGAACGAGACCTAGAAGTTCCTCAGCTTCTTCGCTGGGAAGCACGCGTTGAACGACCATGCACAGCACTGTATCCAGTGACGTCACGGCAACGACCAGTCAGCCTGGTCGGACACGAGGGCACAGATCAGGCGGGATAGGTGACTACCTCGGTGGCTTTGACTGCCGCGTACACCTGCTGACCAGCGACGAGACCAAGATCAGCGACCGCGCCGGTAGTGACTTCGGCGATCAGCGGCACTGACCCATCGAGGCCGATCCGAGCCCGCTGCCCCGCAATGGTGACCTCTCGCACGGTCACCGGCCAGGTGTTTCGGACGGAGCCGCCCGGTGGCACGGCATACAGGGCGACCGCCGCTGGGTCGATCGTTGCCCAGACCCGCGCGCCCTCGATGACATCGGCTGGGGACTCAGCGGTGACCACCACGCCTCCGGCAACCTCAACCACTACGCGACCGTCGACTCGCAGTGTTCCGGGCAACAGATTGAGACCGACGATCCCGGCGACGTAAGGGCTGCGCGGACGGGCAATGGCTGCCGCCGGGGTGTCGATCTGCACGATGGCCCCGTCCTGCATAAACACCAAGCGGTCGGCCAGAGTCAGCGCGTCGAGCGGGTCGTGCGTGACGATCACGGTCGCACCTGCATAGTCGCGGAGCCTGTGGTGCAGATCGGCTCGCGTGGCAGATCTGGTATGCGGATCGAGGGCCGACAAGGGTTCGTCCAGCAACAGCAACGCTGGGTCGGTCGCGAGGGCCCGTGCCAAAGCCACCCGCTGCGCCTGTCCCGTCGAGGTGGCATCGGGTTTGCGGTCGCTGAGCTTGGCGAGCCCAACCCGACGCAACTCATCAACGGCTCTTTCCCGGGCCAGGCCGCTGGCAACGCCGCGCGACCGCGGCCCGAAGGCGACGTTGTCCCGCAAGCTCATGTGTGGAAAGAGCAGCGGATCGGCGAGCACCAAACCCACCTGGCGATCTTGCGGGGCGAGAAAGGTGCCCGTAGCCGCGTCGTTCCACGCTCGCTCCCCCGCGATGCGCCCCAGGGCCACCGGAACAAGCCCGGCCAGGGCCAGCAGCAGCGTCGATTTGCCCGACCCGTTGGGGCCTAGGACTGCGGTGACGGTTCCGGGGGTGAGGTCCAGCGCAGCGGACATCTCGAAGTCACCACGTCGCACCGTGATGTCGACGGCCAATCCCGGGATGGTGGGGCTCACGGGATCCACCTACTGCGCAACGCGCCCAGCACCACGACGCAGATTGCCAACATCAGGACGGACAACGCCAACGCAGCGTCCGGATCTTGCTCCAACGCGGTGAAGACAGCCAAGGGCACCGTCTGAGTGCGGCCGCTGAAGTTGCCAGCAAAGGTAATGGTCGCCCCGAATTCGCCGAGCGCCCGCGCCCAGGCCAACGCAGCACCGGCGGCCATCCCCGGAGCGACAAGGGGGATCACCACCGTGGTGAACGTACGCACCGGCGAGGCCCCGAGAGTAGCGGAGATGCCGTCATACCGAGGGTCGAGCCCGCGCATCGAGCCCTCGACGGAGATGACGTAGAACGGCAAAGCGACAAAGACCTCTGCGAAGATCACCGCGACCGTGGTGAAGGGGATAGTGATACCGAGGAGGGCATCGAGCGGCCCGCCGACCACGCCATTGCGTCCCCAAGCCGCGAGCAAGGCCACCCCGCCGACCACGGGCGGCAACACCAGCGGGACGGTCACGAGCGCTCGCAGCCACGGCATGAGCCGATGTGTCCCACGCGCCAGCACCCACGCCAACGGCGTACCCAGAACGATGACGATGATCAGGGTGATCGACGTGGTGATCGCAGATAGGCGCACCGCCTCCAGCGCCAGCGGGCTCGTGACGTTGACAGGCAGACGCGCCCAATCGACGGTGGCAAGGAGCGCGGCCAACGGCACAAGCAACACGGCCACTGCGATCCACGCAGGGATCAGGATGGGCCAGCGGCGCGTCATCGATGAGGTCACGTAGCAACCGAAATCACGACATACCCACGCTCATGCCGGACTAAGACTCATGGCGCGCCGAAACCGGCGTCTCGCAAGACCTTCTGCGACGCGTTCGAGCCCAAAAAGGCGACAAAGGCAGCCCCAGTGGCGCTCTCGCCGACGCTCAGCGCGGGGTAGGTATTGACGACCTGAACGTCCAGGGGAACCTCGACGCTGTCGACGCTTTGACCCGCCAGGTCCGTGACGTAGACGATGCCGGCGTCTGCTTCACCCGAGGCCACCTTCGACAGCGTGGCGCGCACATCCGGCTCATATGACGCGATCGTCGGGGTGATGTTTGCTTTCTGGAACATGGCCGCTGCCGCCTCTCCACAGGGGACTTGCTCGGCGCACACCACCAGCGATAGGTCTTCGCCCGCTAGGTTATCGATCGAGGTGATCTGCCCCGGATTGCCTGGGGCCACAGCGATCGCAAGGCTGTTGGTGGCGATGATCTGCGGGGCGCTGATGTCGAGACTTGGATCGAGAGAGTCGAGCGGTCCCTCGCCGGCGAGAACGGCAACGTCGGCCTTGATACCGGCGTTGAGTTGTTGGACGATCTGGGACGAGGCCGCATACGAGACCTCAAACGTCTCGTCGGGGTTGTCCTTCTCCGCCAACGCCACGATCTGCGGCATCTTGTCGGCCAGGGACGAAGCGGCCAACACCGTCACCGTGTTGTTGGACGGACCCCCGCACCCGGCGGCGGCCCATGCGAGCACGGCGCAGGTCGCTAGGAGCCTCTTCACTGTGGGACGCCAACGGTCACGTGGGTGGCCTTGACCGAAGCCACCGCGACGTCGCCCACGTGCAAGTTCATCTCGCGCACTGCTTCGGCGCTCAGCAACGACACCAACCGAAACGGCCCGGCTTGTATGTCGACCTGGGCCATTACCGTGTCCGTCACCACGCGCGTCACGATGCCGCGCATTTGGTTGCGAGCGGAGGTCGAGCCCACGACGCCGACCGGTGGGGCGGTATGCAGGTCGGCAGCCAGCGCGGCGACGTCTTGACCGGGCACAACCGTCTTGCCTGCGCTATCTCTGGCTGCACCCAGCGAGCCCGACTCGATGGCTCGCCGCACGGTGTCGGTGGAGATGCCGAGCAAAGCCGCCGCCTCGGAGACTCGCAAATGCGTCATGGATCGCAGCATACAGCTGCATGTGCGACCTAAAACCTCTATACGTCGGGCAAAGACTCTAGGGGAGTGAGGTGCGGCCGCTTCGGGCCAACGTGGTCGCCCGACGATTTGCCCTGCACACGGCGCTGCATCCACGGGCCGCCGTATTCGAGGGCCCACGCCATGTTGCGCTGGATCGAAGCGAACCGTCCGAACGCGGGGTGCGGCGGCGGCGGGACGTGCCAATCGGCCTCGGCCGGATCGTGCCCCAGCGCCGCATAGGCCGCCAACGCCACCCGGCGGTGGCCCTCGGTGGTCATGTGGATTCGATCGTCGGACCACATCCGATAGTCACGGAGAAAATCAAAAGACCACTGGTTGAGCACGTAGCAGCCCTGGCGCTGGGCGATCTTCCAGATGTGGGCGGTGTAGGTCGCCATCCGCCCCCGGTAGTGCACGATCACGGGCGCATCGATGGGGTCCGACGGCGTTGAAATGAGGACATCGGCCCCGGTCGCCCTAATAGCTCGTACGGACTCTTCAAGCTCGATCGCTAGTGCATCGAGGTCGGCTTTGGGCCGCAGAATGTCGTTGCCGCCACCGGCCACACTCACAAGATCGGGGCGCATAGCGATGGCTTGCTCCGTCTGCTCGCCGGCGATGGCCTTGAGGCGGCGACCGCGCACGGCCAAGTTGGCGTAATGGAATTCGCCGGTGTGAGCAGCGAGCAGCGGTGCGAGGCGGTCGGCCCAACCGATATAGGCACCGGGGTTGTCCGGGTCGTCGTCGTTCATCCCCTCGGTGAAGCTGTCTCCGATAGCCACGAAACGCTGCCATGCCTTGCCCTGCGGCCGGATGCTGCCGGCGGCGTGAGCCGAGCTCAGCGGCATACCAGCGGCGAGATCAGGAGCAACGGGGTCGCTGCTGAGGTCGGCGCCTATGCCGATGCCTTCTGTCACGTCAACGTCCAATCGATCGGGTCCCCACCCTGTGCTACGAGGAGCTCATTTGCGGTGCTGAACGGCTTGGAACCGAAAAATCCGCCGTGGGCCGACAACGGCGAAGGATGAGCGCTCTGCACCGTCGGCACATCGCCCAATGATGCCGTCAACGACCGTGCGTCCCGTCCCCACAGGATGGCCACAAGGGGCCCGCCGCGCTTGACGAGCGTGTCGATCGCCAGCGCAGTGACCTCTTCCCAGCCTTTGCCACGGTGGCTTGCGGGGGAACCGGGGCGCACGGTGAGCACCCGGTTCAGCAGCATGACGCCTTGGTCGGCCCACGGTGAGAGGTCACCGTTGGTGGGCTTCGGCACGCCCACGTCGTCGACGAGTTCGCGGTAGATGTTGGACAGACTTCGAGGGACCGGGCGCACGTCGGGGGCCACCGAAAAACTCAGACCCACCCCATGACCGGGGGTGGGGTAGGGGTCTTGGCCGACGACGAGCACCCTCACCTGATCCAGGGGACGTTCGAACGCGCGAAGCACCTGCGGTCCTGGCGGCAGATAGCCCCGCCCCTCGTTGACCTCCTCGCGCAAGAACTCGCCCAGTCGCCCTACCGTCTCCTCGACCGGTGCCAACGCGCTGGCCCAACTGGGGTGCACCAACTGGCGCAGCGGGGTCGGCGTCGAAGTCACCGCTCAACTGTATGTCGGCGTGCGGGTCCTGCTGCGCGGCAGCGGCCGCGTCGGCGATGAATGACAGCGGTGTCATTCCCCCGTACTCTGGGCGGGAGTTTGCGTGCAGTCCACAGAAAGGAACGTTGGCATGGGTGCCGTCCCCGCCCCCGACATCGATCACGGCCCGATCACCGAAGGTCTGGCCTTCGACGAGCGTCAGATCCTCGACTTTGAGTCAAAGTGGTGGAAATATCAGGGCTCGAAAGAATCGAGCATTCGCGAAGAGTTTTCGATGAGTTCGACTCGGTACTACCAACGACTGAACCAACTTCTCGACTCTCAGGCTGCCCTGGCATACAACCCCATGCTGGTGAAGCGGCTGCGTCGGATGCGGTCTAGTCGTCAACGATCACGTTCCGCACGGCGAATCGGGGTTGAGAGGAACTAAACATGGCATCTGACCTTGAGATCGCTCGGGCTGCAACGTTGCGCCCGATCGGTGACGTCGCTTCCGATATGGGAATCCCTGCGGAGTTTCTAGAGCCGTACGGCAAGAACGTTATGAAGGTCGGACTCGAAGCAATCGAGGCCATGTCTGATCGACCCAAAGCAAAGTACGTCGTGGTCAGCGCCATCACGCCGACACCCCTTGGGGAAGGCAAAACCACTACCTCGGTCGGCTTGGCTCAGGGAATGGCCAAGATCGGCAAGCAGGCGATCCTGACCCTGCGCCAGCCCTCGATGGGCCCCACCTTCGGCATCAAGGGCGGTGCCGCAGGGGGTGGGATGAGCCAGGTCGTGCCGATGGAAACGCTCAACCTGCACCTGACCGGCGACTTCCACGCCGTCACCAGTGCCCACAACTTGCTCGCTGCGCTGCTGGACAACCACCTGCACCACGGCAACGAGCTCGACATCGATGTGCGGGCCATCACCTGGCCCCGCGTGCTGGACGTCAACGACCGCGCGCTGCGCTCGATCGTCGTCGGCCTGGGAGGACGCACCGACGGTGTGACACGCCAGACCGGTTTCGACATCACAGCCGCCTCTGAGGTCATGGCGTTGCTCTCCTTGTCCAACAGCCTGGAAGACATGCGTGAGCGGCTAGGCCGCATTGTCATCGGCTTCAACCGGGTAGGTCAGCCCGTCACAGCCGAGCAACTGCAGGGCGCAGGCTCGATGGCCGTCATCTTGCGCGAGGCGCTCAAGCCGAACCTGCTGCAGACCCTGGAAGGCACCCCGGCCCTCATCCACGCCGGGCCGTTCGGCAACATCGCGACCGGCAACTCGTCCGTCGTCGCCGACCTCATCGGGCTGCGCAGTGGGGACTACGTCATCACCGAGGCAGGCTTCGGTGCCGACATGGGCGCCGAGCGCTTCTTTAACATCAAGTGCCGTGCCTCGGGCCAAGCCCCGGACGCTGCCGTGATCGTGGTGACCACCCGTGCGTTGAAGGCGCACTCGGGCAAGTTCCGGATTGTGGCAGGCAAGCCGCTACCCGAGGAATTGCTCGCCGAGAACGTTGAGGACGTCGAGGCGGGGGCTCCCAACCTCATCAAGCAGATCGAGAACATCCGCCTGCACGGCGTCTCGCCGGTCGTCGCGATTAACTCCTTTCCGACCGATCACTCCAGTGAGCACGAGGCCATCCGTCGCATCGCTGAGGCCGCGGGTGCGCGTGTGGCCGTGGCCACCCACTTCGGTAACGGCGGAGACGGCGCCGTCGAGCTGGCCGAAGCCGTGCGAGACGCCTGCGAAGAGCCCAGCACCTTCGCGCCGCTGTACGACCTCGAGATGTCTTTGCACGACAAGATCGAAACGGTGGCCCGCAAGGTCTACGGCGCCGACGGCATAGATCCCTCGCCGGAAGCGGCCAAGCAACTGGCGGCATACACCGAGGCTGGGTTTGGGAACTTGCCGGTCTGTATCGCCAAGACTCACCTTTCGCTGAGCTCGGACGCTTCGCTTCTCGGAGCTCCCACAGGCTGGCGTATGCCGATCCGTGAGGTCCGTGTTTCTGCGGGCGCGGGCTTCGTCTACCCCATCGCCGGGACGATGCGCACCATGCCCGGACTTTCCCGCAGCCCGGCAGCCCACAAGATCGACCTTGACGACGACGGCGAGATCGTCAACCTCTCCTAGCCCCGTTCTCACGCCTGGGCAAGGTTATGCGGCATACGGGACTGCGATATCTCCCGATCTGGCCGCATAACCTTGCCCAGGCGTTGAGTGCTAGGCGAACCAGATGACGAGGCCAGCCGTGAGGGCCAACATGAGCACGGTCAGCACACGGTAGTTCGCCCACAGCGGCGTGCCCCTGAGCTCCTCGGTCTCTTCCTTCCAGTACTTGTTTTGCCAGGTGAGCTCTTCGGTCTTCTCTAGGTCTGGTGTCTTGCCCAGCACGCTGATGCCCACCAGCATCGTAAGCGCGAGCACCAGGAGTACGCCCGCGGCATACAAGAATTGAACGGTCGGCTCCTCAGGCCGCACCTGGGTGAGGTAAAACGCCACCACGCCCAGCGGTTGCAAGATGATCAGCGTGTAGAAGGCCGCATCCGCGTTGAGTCGCTTCCATGCGATGCCCAGCAGGAAGACGGCAACCACCGGCGGCACCAAGAACGACAACACGGACTGCAGATAGTTGTAGAGCGTGTCGAACTGCGCGATGAACGGTGCCCAGACGATGGCCACCACCAACGCAATGACCGTCGAGATGCGACCGATGAGGACCAGGCTGCGATCTGAGGTGTCGGGCCGGTAGGTCTTGACAAAGTCCATCGTCACGATGGTCGAGGCAGAGTTCAGGATCGAGTCCACCGTCGAGGTGATCGCCGCAATGACGGCGGCCAGGATCAGCCCGCGTATGCCGACCGGGATGAGATCGAAGACCAGCGTCGGGAAGACCTTGTCTGGGCTCTCTAAGTTCGGGTACAGCGTCAAGGCCATCACGCCGGGGAAAATGAAGAGGAAAAGGAACGTCAGCTTGATGAAGCCCGCCAGCAGGGCACCCCACCGGCCGTGGTCCAGGGTTCTCGCCCCAAGGGTCCGCTGGACCACGAGCTGGTTCGTCGTCCAGTAGTAGAGACCGATAACTAATACGCCGGTGAGCAGCCCCGGCCAGGGCAGATCGGAGTTGGACGTCGGCAAGATCAAACTCATCTTCTCGTCGCCCGCAGTCTCTGCCATCTCGCTCCACGAGGGGATGGCGCGCCAGGTGGCGATGAAGACGATGACCCCACCAAGAATGGTCACCGTCGCCTGGATGCTGTCCGAGACCATGACCGCGCCGAGGCCGCCGATGACGGTATAGATCGCGGCCAAAATGGCCAGTGCAGCGACCGACACGATGATCGGAATGTCGGGATAGAGCGTCTGGATAACGATGGCTCCGGCAAAGAGAGCCGCAGCCATGTCGATAAACATGTTGGCGAACAGGTTGAACGCGGCGAAGGCCATCCGGGACCGGCGGTCGAAGCGCTTCTCCAGGAATTCAGGCAGCGTAAACACGCCCGAGCGCAGGTAGAACGGCAGGATGAAGAAGATGAAGACGGCCAGGATGACCGTCGTCATCCACTCGTAGGCAAAGATCGAAATGCCTTGGCTGTAGGCACCACCTGCCAACCCCACGAAGGTGGCGCCCGACATGTTGGTCGCCACCAAAGAGAGCCCCACAAAGGGCCAGATGAAGTTGCGACCGCCCAGGAAATAATCCTCGGTGGCACTACTTTCCTTGCCGCTCTCTTTGGCGGCGACCGCTGCCTTCTTCTTCTGCCGAGAAGCGACCACCAACGGGATAATGCGGCTCAGCAGGAGGTACACCAGGATGACCGTCAGGTCGATGGGGCCGACGTTGAAGTCGGTCGGCGCGCCGCCACCGTCTTGGCTAGGAAACATCAGCGGTCCTTCCTGACCACGAGCACGGGACAGGGGGCGTGTCGCACAACGCCTTCAGCGTCACTGCCGAGAAGCACCCGCGTGAAGGCGTTGAGCCCGCGGCTCCCGAGGACGATGAGATCGGCTTCTATGTCGTCGCGAAGGCGGAGAATTTCGTCGGTGGCGCGGCCGAGCCGAACGTAGCTCTGGGTCGGCACCAAACCCGCCGTCTCCATCTTGGCCACTTGCTCATCAAGGACAACCTGGGCCTCGGCACGAAGTCGGTGCAGTTGGTCAGCGTTCAACGTGCGTGAATTGGTCCACCCTGAGACGAGCCCCACATGCACGACGTGGACCTCGGTCTTGGTGTAACCGTGAAGATCTAAGACGTGGTGAGTGGCCATATCGGATTCCGGGGAGCCATCAACGGCGAGGAGGATACGGTGCGGAAATGCGGGCATGTGGGTTCTCCGAGAAGTCGACGGTGACTGCCGAAAACACGGTAAACCCGACAGCGAGTTTTCGCATCTGGAACGCTCTTCGCATCGCTTGCGTAAGGCAACAGAGTCGCTATGGCCTTACAGTCGCTCCCATGGTGAAGGCACAGTGGCGCGAAGTGGGACCGGGGGTCATGGTCGCGCGTCATCAAGATCTCGACCTCAACTGTGGCTTAGTCATCGGCTGCCAGCGGGTGTTGGTCATCGACACCGCGACGACCACCGCGCAAGGCGAAGAGCTTGCAGATGCCGTGCGACAGGTAACGCCTCTGGAACAGGTCGTGGTCAATACGCACGCCCACTACGATCACTGCTTCGGCAACGCGGCCTTTCGGAATTCGCAGATCTACGCGCACGTCGGTGCCGCTGACGGACTCCGTGACACCGCAGAGCATCAACGCCAGGCCGCGATGTCGCATTTGTTCGAGGCCGGACGCTCTGACGACGCAGCCCTGCTGCGTGACACCAAGGTGGTGCTGCCGTTTTACCTGATCGAATCGGACATCGCGCTGGACCTGGGCAGCCGCACTGCGCACCTCTTATTCGGGGGGCGGGCGCATACTAATCACGACTTGGCGGTCGCGGTGCCCGATGCCGGGGTGGTGTTTTGGGGAGACATGGTCGAGCACGGTGCCGACCCCGCGATGGAAGATTGCTACCCGTTGGAATGGGCCGTGACGTTGCGTGATCTAGGAAAACGAGAGCAGGTCAGGCATGCCTCGATCGCCGTTCCCGGACACGGAGACGTGGTGGACGCGGCCTTCGTCGACCAACAGGCCGATCAGTTGCGGCATATGGCTGCGGGGCTACGCGAGGCCTTGAACAACGGGGCGCGTGATCTCGACGCACTGATGGGCAGTTGCCGCGGGCTGGGCCTCGCCGATCAAACGCTGAGGGCGGCAGCGGTCCGGGTGTTAGAGACCTCTCCGGCGTCCTGAGCGGAGTCCACGGCTCTTTTTCTTCGCGTATGCCGCCGTCCTCGCGCGCGGGAATCGTGCGGCATACCCGGCAGTATTTGCACTCGAGGGGGTCGAGTGCTAATCATGGACCTAGCACTCTCGCTTTGAGAGTGCCAAGAAGTGCATCGACCTCTTCTGTTGAGGGCCGAGCGCGCCGCAGCGACCGGAGTTGCGGGGCATCGACCCGTCCGTCGCGGGCAGCAGGGCTGGTCAACCAAACGCTGAGTGTGTGGGAGGAACCACCCCAATGGCCAAGATCATTGCATTCGACGAGGAGGCTCGCCGGGGGCTCGAAAAGGGTATGAATACCCTGGCCGATGCCGTCAAGGTGACCCTCGGCCCGCGCGGCCGCAACGTCGTCCTGGAGAAGAAGTGGGGAGCCCCCACGATCACCAACGACGGTGTGTCTATCGCCAAGGAGATCGAGCTCGAAGACCCGTACGAACGGATCGGCGCTGAGCTGGTCAAGGAGGTCGCCAAAAAGACGGACGACGTCGCCGGTGACGGCACGACGACCGCCACGGTGCTGGCTCAGGCGATGGTCCGTGAGGGCTTGCGTAACGTCGCCGCCGGTGCCAACCCGATGTCGCTCAAGCGCGGCATCGAAGCGGCGGTGAAGGCCGTCAGCGACGAGCTGCTGTCGATGGCGACCGACGTAGACACCAAGGAGCAGATCGCGCAGAGCGCGTCGATCTCCGCTGCGGACACCGAGATCGGCCAGATGATCGCCGAGGCGATGGACAAGGTCGGTAACGAGGGTGTCATCACCGTCGAGGAGTCCAACACCTTCGGCCTCGAGTTGGAGTTGACCGAAGGTATGCGGTTCGACAAGGGCTACATCTCGCCCTACTTCGTCACCGACACCGATACGATGGAAGCCGTCCTGGACGACCCCTACGTGCTGATCATCAACTCCAAGATCGGTGCCATCAAGGACATCGTGCCCTTGCTCGACAAGGTCATCCAGTCCGGCAAGCCGCTCGCGATCATCGCCGAGGACGTCGAAGGCGAAGCCCTCGCGACCATGGTGCTGAACAAGCTGCGTGGCCACATCAAGGTGCTCGCCGTGAAGGCTCCCGGCTTCGGCGACCGCCGCAAGGCCATGCTCGGCGACATCGCCGTGTTGACCGGCGGACAGGTCATCTCCGAAGAGGTCGGCCTCAAACTCGACACCACCGAGTTGGACATGCTGGGCAAGGCTCGCAAGGTCGTGTCCAGTAAGGACGAGACCACAATCGTTGAAGGCGCCGGCGAGGCTGACGCCATCTCCGGTCGCGTCAACCAGATCCGCAAAGAGATCGACAACTCGGACTCGGACTACGACCGCGAGAAGCTGCAGGAGCGCCTGGCCAAGTTGGCCGGCGGCGTGGCAGTCATCAAGGCCGGAGCCGCGACCGAGGTCGAGCTCAAGGAGCGCAAGCACCGCATCGAAGACGCTGTGCGCAACGCCAAGGCTGCGGTTGAAGAAGGCATCGTCGCCGGTGGTGGCGTGGCTTTGATCCAGGCTGCCAAGGCGTTCGACAAGCTCAACCTGACCGGCGACGAGGCCACTGGTGCCAACATCGTCAAGGTCGCTGTGGAAGCCCCGCTGAAGCAGATCGCCATCAACGGCGGTCTCGAAGGTGGAGTTGTCGCAGAGAAGGTCCGCAACCTGCCCGCAGGTCACGGCTTCAACGCCGCCACGGGCGAGTATGGCGACATGCTCGGCTTCGGTGTCGCTGACCCGGTGAAAGTCACCCGCTCTGCGCTGCAGAACGCGGCCTCCATTGCGGCGCTGTTCTTGACGACCGAAGCGGTCATCGCCGACAAGCCCGAGAAGGCGGCGGCTATGCCCGGCGGCGGCGACGGGGGCATGGGCGGGATGGACTTCTGATCCAGCCCTGATCTGAACGCAGAACACCACAGAACGGCCTCCCCAACGCGGGGGGCCGTTCTGTGGTGTTCTGGGGGTCAGATGAGTGCGGTGGGCTGCGCAGGTCTAGGCGGGTACGCCAGCGCCGAGGTCGTCACCGGTAAGGTCAACGACCGTGGCGATCTGGGTGGACGAAGCGGCGTGGCCAGCGCACGGCCGATTGTGGTCGCACCTGATTAGCGATACATCCTTCGAAGAGCTCCACGAGTTCGCCTCACGTGCGGAGATCCCGAGCCGCTCCTTCGAAGGCGACCATTACGACATACCCGCCGAGCGACACGCCGACGTCGTGGCTGCGGGGGCAACGCCGACCACAGGCCGAGATGTTGCCCGCCGGTTGGCGGCCAGCGGTTTGCGTTTCCGCAAACGCAAAGGGGAGCGACCCTTGGGTCGGGTCGAGGATGCGCTCGTGGCCGTGGGCGGCCCGCACACCCTCGACATCATCGCCTCCCCCCTGGAGCCCATCGCCACCGCCGGAGCAGCCGTGCTGCTGGTCAGCGACGGCGAGCACATGGTGCTGGTGCGCAATGAGTCACGCCCCGGCTGGGCGCCCCCGGGGGGCAAACGGGACCCGGGTGAAACCGTGCGTGAAGGGGCGGTCCGCGAGCTCACCGAGGAAACGGGGTTGATCTTTGCCGCGGACGAACTCCTCGCGGTGGGCTACGAGCGCATCACCGTTCCTCAGGGCCAAGCCAAGGGGATGTGGACCGAGGGGGCCAACTACATCGCCGTCTACGCCACTCCCATCCGCGCACGGGAACCGGTGGCGACTCAGGCCGACGACGTGCTGGAAGCTCGATGGTTCACCCTGGAGAAGGCGAACGAGGTGTGTGGGCGCGAGCCGTGGTGGCTGATTGTGCAGCACTGGCTCGATGGCTGGTCTGGCTGATGACCGGTCTCGATGATCGAGGCACCAGGTCACCGTTTCGGGTGCCAGTCAGCCTTGTAGAGAGCTGAGCTCACGCTCGATGTTGGTGGCCGCCCGCTGTTGCCAGATTGCGTGGGCATACGTCGTGCGATAAATAGCCGACCGCTCGAGGAATCCGCGCAGGATGTGACTGCGGCCGGCCACGAACACGTCGTGGGGCACGTGGGCGTATTCCTCTCGGACTCCGCGCGCGTAGTCGCAGTAGCGTTCGACGGGTGCCGACAGGACCCACAGATCGGCATCGTGGAAAGCGTCGAGCAGTCCAGGGTCGACGCGGGGCCCCGACGACATCGGGGCATGGTCAATGGTCATCAGGATCAGGGCTTCGATGGCATCGACGTCGCCATCCTCGACTCCGAGGCGGTGAAGATGGTCGCGAGCCAGGGTGGCGCTGCGCTGCTCGTTGCTACCTGGGGTAGCCCTGGGGTCGTAGGCCGCGTCGTGAAACCACGTCGCCAGGTGAGCCACCAGCAATGCTCGTGCGCTCAGGACAGCGTCGGCCTGTGCGAGCTGTCCGAGAGCATTGATCATCTCGGCGACGTGCCGCAGGCAGTGGTAGGCGCGGTGTGGCTCGGTCCAGCATCGAATGAGGAATTGGCCCTCTGCGTCCCACAGGGAGGGCCCGGCGTCTGGTGCAATCGCGGCGAGGTCGCGGCTGCATTGCGCGCGCGCAGCGTGAATAGCCCACGGTGCGGTTGCACTCATGCTGGCGTGGGGTGGGCGCCCGAACTGCCGTGTGGGCTGCGGTGGTGCCAGACCTCGCGAAGACGCTCGTCGCCTTTGGCCAGCGGAGTTTGCGCGACTCGCCCGTCGAGCCCCACCACGGCAAGGTGCGTCACGAGGGGGCCGACCGGCTCGGGGGTGACATCAACGATGTTGCCCCAGGTCCACGACCATTTCGGAGAAAACCCCGACTGCACCGTGATGCCGTGCTCATCGAAGGCTACCCACTGGCGGCGTGCCCGCAAGGCCATGAGTAGGCCGATGGCAGCCCAACTGATGCCGAAGGGCCAGACCCAGATGCTGGCTCCGTCGACCAGGCTGCTGATGATCCACAGGATGGCAATGACGGATTGAGCGGCCCAGACCAGCGTGATCAAGCCCGTCGCGCGGGGCCTGAGTTTGTCGGGCTGCACGTCACCTTCTTGCTGCATGTCACCTTCTCTTGTGGTTGAAGATCGAGCGTACGGGACGCGACGGCCCGCCGGGGCGTCGGCCACCGGCGGAGCCTGCCAGCGCAGCCGATCAACGCAGCGAGATGGCATCCTTCGCGCTGGTCGTGAGATCGCTGGCCAATCCCTTGGCCGAGCCCGTGGCGCTCTTGGCGGCTGACGTGGCTGCACCGAGGGCGCTCTGCATCGCCAACGTGACACCCGCGGCCACCAACCACGAGTCTTTGGCGATCACCAGGCCATCCGGTGTGGGGCGAATGCTGTTTTCTTCGCGCAGGCCGGGGACCTGCCAATAGAGGCCCAGCAGTGCCGCTCCGAACCCAGCGAGCGCGGTGCCCGCAACTCCGGAAGGCACCTTCGGTATCAGCAGGGTCGCGCCGAGCGCGATCTCGCCGTAGGCCAACAGTTCGGTAAAATCTTTCGGCTTCATAGGCTTGAACATGGGGTATGCCGTCGTGGCCATCCCGTGAATGCCTTGCGCTGTTTGGGCATCCGCTCCGAGTTTGCTGATACCGGAGTTGAGGATGAACGCGCCGGTGGTCAGGCGAAGCGGGATGTGGGTGGGATGCATGGTTACTCCGCAAAGGTAGGTAGCGATGGTCAACGTGCGAATTGCAGGCTAACTCAACGGCCCTCGTCAGGGCGGGTATCGAGGGTCAGCGTGACCTCTTCCTGCGTCCCGTTGCGCAGGTATCCGATCTTGGCTTGAGCACCGGAGGCGCGCTCGCGCACCTGGGCCACCAAGGCCGTGGAGCTCGGGACCCGCTCGCCGTCGATGGTGGTGATGACGTCATTGGCTTCCAGCCCGGCGTCTTGGGCGGGCGAGCCTGGCTCGACCTGCGTCACCTTGGCGCCGGTCAGCGTGGCTCCGTCGATCTCGTCTTCGCCCTCAATCAGGCTGACCCCGAGGAAGGCGTGCTCAGCGACGCCGTTGGCGATGAGTTGGTCCACGATGCTGGAGGCAAGATTGACCGGGATAGCGAAACCGATGCCGATGCTTCCGCTTTGGCCGCCACCGCCGGTGGGCAGCGACGCGATAGCCGAGTTGATCCCGACCAGTTCGCCCGCAGCGTTGACGAGCGCGCCACCCGAGTTGCCGGGGTTGATGGCGGCGCTGGTCTGGATCGCGTTGGTCACCGCCCCGCCTGAAGGGTCATCCGCCGACAGGGGAGCCGTGCTCACCGGGCGATCCAGTGCGCTGACGATGCCCGTGGTGACCGTGCCCGACAGACCTAAGGGGTTTCCGATGGCCATGACCGGGTTGCCTACCCGCAGGCTCGCGTCGTCGCCGATCGCAATGGGTTGCACGTCATCCGGAGCCCCGGCGACCTCGAGCACCGCCAAGTCGGTTGACGGGTCGCTCCCGGCGACCTCGGCGGCGTAGCTGCGGCCGTCGCTCAGCGTGACGCGTACGTCTTCGCCGCCTTCGACGACGTGAGCGTTGGTGACGACGTGCCCATCGTTGTCCCAGATGACCCCTGAGCCTTCTCCGCCGCCGTCGGCGGTCAATACCTGAATGGAGACCACGCTCGGGGACACCTGATCGGACAGCGCGCCCCAGTCGACGGTGCCCGCATACGACGCTGGGTTTGCGTTTGGGCTTTCCGAGGCTGCGTCAGCAGCGATCACACCGCTGGCGTTGGTTACCACGGGGCCGTCGGTACCCGCGTTGACCAGGCCATAGGTGCCACCTGCGGCGAGCACGGCCGACAAGAGGGCTACGGCACTGAGATCAACGAATCGCGCGCGGCGACTGGCTGGGGGGTTGGTCATATTGTCCTCCACGGGGCAAAACTATGCGCATCAACGGTGACCCCGGTGGGGGTCGCCGAAACCATCAGACACCCCTGGGCTCAATGGTTGCTGGTGATTTGCTGGATACCCGCTGTGTGTGGGCGCGTGGGTCATGGTCACTGTCGTCGCGCTCGGGGTGGTCAACGTCATCCACGTCAACGTCCGTGTCGTCTGCGTCGTCCGCTTCGTCGTCCGCTTCGTCGTATGCCGAGCGGGACTGCAGCGGCAACTCGACCCGGAACGTCGAACCGCCGCCGGGAGTCGGTTCGTGGCGGACCGTGCCGCCGTGTCGTGCCACAATCGTGGCCACGATCGCCAAGCCGAGACCTGTGCCACCGCGTGCCCTGGTCCGGCCTGCGTCGGCGCGGTAGAAGCGCTCAAACACGCGCTCGGCGGTCTCGGCGTCGATACCCGCGCCGTGGTCGCGCACTTCCACCACGCAGCGCGCCGCGTCCACCCCTACTGCCACCTCGATCTCAGTGCCTTCGGGGGTATGGGTGACGGCGTTGGCGACCAGATTGGTCAGCACCTGCCGCAAGGCTCCGTCGTTGCCGACCACCAACGGGCGACCTGTGCCAGAGCCCAATGGCACTAGCCGCACATGGTGATCGGGGGCTCGCACGCGGGCGTCTTGGACCACGTCGGAGGCCAGCACGATGAGGTCCACTGGCTCCTGTTCCATCGTGCCGCTGCTGTCCCAGCGCGTCAGCAGGAGGAGCGATTCAACCAGTCCGGTCATCCGGGTGGCCTCGTCTTCGATGCGCCGCATGGCCGAGGCGATATCTGCGGGCTCGCTGACCCCGCCGACGCGGTACAACTCGGCATACCCCCGCACGGTCGCGAGCGGAGTCCGCAGCTCGTGGGAAGCGTCAGCGACAAACTGGCGCATGCGTTGCTCAGAGGCTTTGCGGACTGCGAAGGCCTGCTCTATGTCGGCGAGCATGATGTTCAGGGAGTCCGAGAGGGAGGCCACCTCGTCTTGGGCCCCGGGCTGCGGGATGCGCCGAGTCAGGTCGCCAGCCGCGATGGCCGAGGCGGTGTCTTCGATCCTGCTCAGCGGTCGGAAGGCGCGGCGTACCGCCATCCAGCCGAGCACAGACACAGCAACCAACGTCGCCAGCCCCACCAGCAACGTCAGCACCCAGAGTTGACGGACGGTGTTTTCGATGGGCGTGGTGGGCAGCGCGATGGCCACCGTGCCTCGTCCGTCCGACAGGGCGGCAGTCAGCACCCGCCACTCGATCTCACCGGTGCCAGACTCGGCCGTGAACGGTGCCTGGTTGACGATGCTCGGGTCATCGACATCGATCCGGCCCAGATCAGGGTGGTCGGCGTTGGTTGCCTGGGTGACGAACGGAGAAGGGATGGAGTCGGACGCGGAAGGAGTGATCACCACGTAGTAGTCGTTGGGTACGAGGGCGGCCACAAAGGCACCACCTTGCACCGATCGGGCGTAAGCGGCGTTGCCCAGCGGGCCGATGTCTCGACTCAACTCGGCGTCCATGCGGTCGGTGAGGTAGCCGCGCAACAACATGGAGGTCACGCCCGCGGTGATCACGTAGGCCACCAGCACCATGAGCACGACGACAGCCACGAGTCGCTTGGTCAGCGACAGACCGTGCAGATGTCGGTATGCCGTCCCCTTGGCCGAGCCGAACAGGCTCATCTACTCAGCTGCGCGGCGCGCGCAGCACGTAGCCCACGCCGCGTTTGGTGTGGATCAACGGCTCACCGTCCCGGTCGATCTTGCGGCGCAGATAGGAGATATAGGACTCCACAATCCCCATTTCGCCGCGGAAGTCATAGTCCCAAACGTGATCGAGGATTTGCGTCTTGGACAGCACGCGGCCGGAGTTGACCATGAGATAGCGCAGCAACTTGAACTCAGTAGGGGAGACCTCGATGACGGTGCCGGCGCGCCGGACCTCGTGGCTGTCCTCGTCGAGCTCTAAGTCGGCGACGCGCAGGGTCATGTCGTCTTCGGGTTCGCCATCTTGGGTGCGGCGCAGCACGGCGCGAATGCGGGCCACGACCTCCTCGAGGCTGAAAGGCTTGGTGACGTAGTCGTCGCCGCCGACTGTCAGCCCGGTGACCTTGTCTTCGAGCGAGTCGCGGGCCGTCAAAAACAGAATCGGCAACTCGCGGCCGCTGTCCCGCAGACGGCGCGTCACGGCGAAACCGTCCATATCGGGCAGCATCACGTCCATCACCGCAAGGTCAAGGTCGTGCTCTTGGGCCAACTGGAGGGCAGTCGCCCCGTCAGCGGCGGCGTGCACCTCGAAGCCCGCGAACTTCAGACTGGTCGTCAACAACTCGCGGATGTTGGTTTCGTCCTCGACAATAAGCAGGGTGGCCTCGGGTGTGGTCATAGACCTAGTGTCCAAATCTAGTCTGTGAATGGGCTGAGAATTGACTGGGAGACATCACTCGGCTGGAGTGAGTTCATCCAGATCGTCGGCGTCGACGATGCGGTATCCGTAGCCCTGCTCAGCGAGGAACCGCTGGCGGTGAGCGGCGAAATCGGCATCGACCGTGTCTCGGGCCACCACGGTGTAGAAGTGGGCCGTCCGGCCATCACCCTTGGGGCGCAATACCCGCCCCAGGCGCTGGGCCTCTTCCTGGCGGGATCCGAAGGTGCCGGAGACCTGAATGGCCACCGAGGCCTCGGGCAAATCGATCGAGAAGTTGGCCACCTTACTTACCACCAGCAGCGAGATGCTGCCGTCACGGAAGCCGCCGAAAAGTTTCTGCCGCTCGGCGACGCTTGTCGCCCCGGTGATCAGGGGGGCGTCGAGGCGATTGGCTAACCCCTCGAGTTGATCCAGGTACTGACCGATGACCAGGGTCTGCGCGCCCAGGTGACGATTGACGAGTCGCTGCACCACGAGGTCTTTGTCGCTGGCGCACGACGCGAAGCGATACCGCTCCTCGGGCTCGGCGACGGCATACGCCATGCGCATCGGCTCTGGGAGGGTTACCCGCACCTCGACGCAGTCAGCGGGGGCGATGTAGCCCTGGGCTTCGATGTCCTTCCACGGCGCGTCGTAGCGCTTAGGGCCAATGAGCGAGAACACGTCGGACTCGCGACCGTCCTCGCGCACCAGCGTGGCCGTCAAGCCGAGCCGGCGGCGGGCCTGCAAATCCGCGGTCATCCGGAAAATGGGCGCGGGGAGTAGGTGGACCTCGTCGTACAAGATCAGGCCCCAGTCCCGGGCATCCAGCAGATCGAGGTGGGGGTAGATGCCCTTGCGCCTGAGCGTCAGCACTTGGTATGTCGCGATGGTCACCGGGCGAATTTCCTTACGGGAGCCGCTGTATTCGCCGATCTCGTCCTCGGTCAGCGACGTGCGTGCCAGCAACTCATCCCGCCACTGTCGGGCCGCCACTGTGTTGGTGACCAAGATCAGGGTTGTCGTGCCGGATTTGGCCATGGCACCGGCGCCGACCAACGTCTTTCCTGCTCCGCAGGGCAGCACCACCACCCCAGAGCCGCCGTCCCAGAATCCGTTGACCGCCTGCTCCTGGTAGGGGCGCAGCGTCCAACCGTCCTGCTTCAACGTGATCGGGTGCTTTTCGCCGTCGACATAGCCGGCTAAGTCTTGGGCGGGCCAGCCGACCTTGAGCAGTTCTTGCTTCAGGTGACCGCGCTCAGAGGGGTGGACCAACACGGTGTCGTCGTCGATACGGTCACCAATGAGCGGCCGGATCTTCTTGTGCCGCAGGATTTCGGTGAGGACCGCTCGGTCGGTCGTGCGCAAGACCAGCAGGCGCGGCGGGGGGCCGACCGTGACCTCGGGCTGTGCGCCCACCTCGCCCTCGCCCTCAGCCTCGGCGTTGCGGGCGTCTCTGGCGGCCTTGGCCTCGTTTGCGGCGTCGGAGATCTCCGGCGTTGCCAACTCCAACGTCAATCGGCCGTAGCGGTCCATGGTCTCGGCGATGTCAACGAGCAGCGCGTTGGGCACCGGGTAGCGGCTATGCCGCACGAGAGCGTCGACGACCTGCTCGGCGTCGTGTCCGGCCGCGCGTGCGTTCCACAGACCCAGCGGGGTGACCCGATAGGTGTGCACATGCTCGGGTGCACGCTCCAACTCCGCGAAGGGCGCGACTGCTCGGCGCGCATCTTCGGAGTCAGGGTGGTCGACCTCGAGCAGAAGGGTCTTGTCGGACTGAACGATCAGGGGTCCATTGGGCATCAGAGGGAGAACGTTACGCCGCACCTGCGACATTCCCGCTCTTGAGGAACGAAGCCCGGACGTGTGCTGTCGACGCGGGTATATCAATCGGGGAAAGCAGAGGTAAGGTGCGCACAAGAACGCGCTCCGGGGTCGGTGTAACTCCGAGCCGGCGGTGACAGTCCGCGACCCGACCGCAGCCAGCGGTCGGTTGATCTGGTGAAACTCCAGGACCGACGGTGAAAGTCCGGATGGTAGGCGCGCGTGGCCCTGCGAAAGCAGGACGGTGCTCGAGCAGGAGTCACCTCGGCGGTAGTTTTCGTGCCGTGGGTGTGCCTGCTGCGGTGCCTGTGCCGCCAGCCGCGCTGACCCCCCGGAGCTCACGAGACACGACGCTTTCGGATGCGGTGAGACGAGATGGGCACAACGGGCGGCACCGATGTTGCGATGCTGCGTCGCTGCGTGCAGGCAGCCCTGCTGGGGCCAGAGGCCAACCCCAACCCCCGCGTCGGCTCGCTCATCCTCGACGCCTCCGGCGACGTCGTTGGAGTTGGCCATCACAATGGCGCAGGCACCCCGCATGCGGAAGTCATGGCCCTGGCTGCGGCCGGGGTACAGTCCCGCAGCGGCACGGCATACGTCAGCTTGGAACCCTGTGCCCACCACGGCCGCACTCCGCCGTGCGCTCAGGCGTTGCTCGATGCGGGGCTGCGCCGCGTGGTCTATGCCGTCGCCGATCCCGACAAACGAGCCGCTGGGGGAGCAGCATGGTTGGCCGAGCGCAGCGTTCAGGTTGAGCACGTGCGCATCGACGAGGCCGACGACGTGACGCGACACTGGGCTTTTGCGGCCCGCACCGGCCGCCCCTGGGTGACGTGGAAATATGCCGCCACTCTCGATGGCAAGGTTGCGGCCAGCGACGGGAGTAGCGCGTGGGTCACCTCGGCTGCCGCGCGCGCCGACGTGCACGAATTGCGCTCGCGCTGCGGGGCCGTCATGGTCGGCACCGGCACGGCTGTGGCCGACGATCCGACGTTGACCGCTCGACAAGCTGACGGCTCGCTGTATGCCGACCAGCCGCTGCGGGTGGTCGTCGGCGATCGGGACCTGCCGGTCGGGTCTCGACTGTTCGCGGCTGAGACTGACGGCGTTGACCAGGATGGCCTCGAACCTGCTTTGCATCTGCGCTCCCACGACCTGACGCAGGTGCTGGCGAGTCTGCATACGGCGGGGGTGCGTCGCGTGCTGCTCGAGGGCGGCCCCACCTTGGCCGCCGCAATGTGGCGCGCCGGGTATGTCGACGAGGTCGTGGCCTATCTGGCCCCGGCGCTGCTCGGCTCGGGCGCTGCTGCCGTTGGTGACCTCGGGATTTCCTCCATGGTCGACATCGCCCGCCTCACCATCGACGATGTCACGCAGGTCGGCCCGGACCTGCGGGTCATCGCCACTCCCACGTACAGCCACCCCACGCACCACCATCAGGAGGACTGAGCCATCGTGTTCACCGGAATTGTCGAAGAGCAAGGCACCGTGGTCGCGATCGA
>JBBQNO010000020.1:0-30773 GCA_038330045.1 Actinomycetales bacterium
TTGGCATCGTCAGGGACGGGCTGCCACGTCCTCGGCCCCGCGCATGGCTCGGAGCACGTTGGTGCCGGCAATCTTGCGCAGGTCGTCGTCGCTGAAGCCGCGCTCAGCCAACGCCGCAAACAGGTGTGGGTAGCGCGAGACGTCCTCTAACCCGGCGGGCAGCGTCGGCACGCCGTCGTAGTCGCCGCCGATGCCGATGTGGTCGATGCCGGCCACCTCGCGCAGGTGCTGGATGTGCGTCACCACCTGAGCGAGGGTGGCCGTGGGTTGGGGATGCTTCGCGGCATACGCCACCGACCAGCGCTTGAACGCGCTCAGGTCGGTGGCTTTAATGCCGTCAGCCGCCGACGCCTCGGCGGCCTGCATCCGCCAATCCCAGCAGTCCTGAGAGACGAAGTCTGGCGCGAACACCGCCATACACACGCCGTCGTTGGTTGCCAACGTGGCCAGCACGTCATCGGGCACGTTGCGCGGGGAGCTGCAGATCGCCCGCGCGCTCGAA
This sequence comes from Actinomycetales bacterium, assembly GCA_038330045.1. GTDB lineage: Bacteria > Actinomycetota > Actinomycetes > Actinomycetales > Dermatophilaceae > Ornithinicoccus. Next base: position 503 of record JBBQNO010000020.1, read on the forward strand.
TGGCTGAAGATGACTGGGGCGGTCGAGACCGCCAACGCGTCACGCATTGTGTCGGCCGAGACGTGGGAGAGGTCGACGAGCATGCCAATCCGGTTCATCTCACGGACTACATCGAGGCCGAAATAGGTCAGCCCGCCGTGCACGGTCTCGTCCGTCGCCGAGTCGGCCCAATCGGTGTTGTCGTTGTGCGTCAGGGTCATGTATCGCACCCCCAACCGATAGAGGGCACGCAGCGTTCCCAGCGAATTACCGATCGAATGCCCACCCTCAGCACCCATCAGCGAGGCAACTCGCCCGGTCACAAACACCCGCTCCACATCGTCGGCGGTCAGCGCCAGCCCAAAGGCGTCGGGGAAGCGGTCGATCATCGAGTGCACCGCATCGATCTGCTCCAACGTCTGGATGACCGCCTGATCGGTCGGCAGCGTCGACGGCACCCATACCGACCAGAACTGCCCGCCCACACAGCCAGCCCGCAACCGCAGGATGTCGGTGTGCGTGCTCGTGGTCCCGAGCGCAATATCGAGCACACCCCAGTCGTATGCCGCCTGCTCGCGGGCCTTCCACGCCAGGTCGTTGTGACCGTCGATCAGCGGTGTGCTGCGCAAGAGGTTGGTCACGTGGGCGAGATGAGAGGTCGAAGTCACCACGTCAGGGTGGCACAGGGGCCTCCGTCGCCGAATCGTAAGAACCGCACGGGCGCTCGGAGATTACGCTGCTGGAGTGCCCACTGTCCTAGTTGCCGATGACGACCAGACGGTTCGCGAAGTCGTCGTGGCCTATCTGCATCGCGCCGGATTGCCGACCGTCCAAGCCTCGGACGGCCTTGAAGCGGTCGCCGCTGTGGCCGAGCACCGACCCGATCTGGTCGTGCTCGACATCATGCTCCCGGGCATCGACGGCCTCGAAGCGCTGCGCCGAATGCACGCCATCGATCCCCGCCTTCCGGTGCTGCTGCTGACCGCACGGACCACCGAGCAAGACCGCGTCGACGGCCTGCAAACGGGAGCTGATGACTACGTCGTCAAGCCGTTCAGCGCCCGCGAACTGGTCCTGCGAGTCCAAGCACTGCTGCGCCGCGTCGCCGACAACGGCGGGTCGGCCACACCGTCATCGACCGGTCGTATGCAGGACGGTGACCTGGTCATCGACCCCTCCGCCCGCTCAGTCTCGCGTGGGTTGGAAAGCCTGTCGCTGACCGGCCGCGAATTCGACCTGCTGACCTACCTCATGTCGCACCCCGGGGTGGTGGTCAGCCGCGAAACGTTGATGGCGGACGTCTGGGGCTGGGACTTCGGCGACGACTCCACCGTAACCGTTCACATCCGCCGGCTGCGCAACAAGATCGAGACCGACCCTGCCGCACCCACGCGCATCGTCACCGTGTGGGGCGCCGGATACCGGTGGGATCGGCATACGACATGACGCCTGAGGTTGAAGCCGTCGTACTCGCCGCCGGGAGCGCTGCCGCGGTCGGGACCCTCGGAGCGCTCGCGACCCTTACGGTGGCTCGACGCTCGGTGGCCATCGCCACGGCGATGGGGCCGGTCGTGGTGGTGGCCAGCATGGCTGCGGGGACCTTGGTCACGGCGCAAGCGATGTTTCTTTCCTCGCACGACTTTGCGCTCATCTCGTGGGTGCTCGCGGCGTCGGTGCCGGTCGCCTTCGTCTGCGGATACTTTTTGTATCGATCGGTCCGCCTCATCGACCGCTCCGCCACCCAGGCCGTGGCGGATCGAGAGCGCGAACAGGTGCTGGCGGCTAGTCGGCGGCAGATGATCTCGTGGGCGAGCCACGATCTCAAATCGCCGCTGGCCGGCATCAAAATCATGGCAGAAGCGCTGGAAGACGGCGTTGCGGCCGACCCCGCGGACTACCACCGGCGTATCCGCCACGAAAGCGATCGGATGAACCGGATGGTCGACGATCTGCTCGAGATGTCACGCCTGAATCAGGGCGACGTCGACCGTGACATATCGCTGAGCGTGATCGATCTCAGCGAGCTGACCTGCGAGGTGATGAGCGGTCAGTTGGTGGTCGCCGAGCAACAGCGGGTCAGGATGCCGATGCCCGCGGCGACGCCCCTGCCGATCCGGGTGGATGCGGCTCGGGTCGAGCGGGCGGTGGCCAACGTGGTGCGTAACGCGATCGTCTACACACCCGCCGGTGGTGCCGTTGAGGTGAGCCTGACTGCCGGGATGGGGGCCGATCGAGGGTATGCCCGCCTAGAGGTCGCGGACTCCTGTGGCGGGGTGTCGGCCGAAGATCTGGGCCGGATGTTTGATCCCGGATGGCGGGGCAGCGCCTCGAGGACCCCCGGAGCCAGTGCAGGCATCGGCGTCGGGCTGACCATCACCCAGGCGGTGGTCAGCGAAGCGGGGGGTCGAGTCAGCGTCGAAAACCACGGCGAAGGCTGCCGCGTGACGATGCTGATTCCTCTCGCCGCCTAGGTGGCGGTGGCGGCGATGGCCACGGTGATCGGGGTGGACCCAGAGTTGAAGCTGACCGTGCGGCCCACCGTGCTGGGGTCGGCGAGCACCGCTGCGATCACGGCGGCCACGTCGGCTCGTGGCACGTCGGCGGCTTCGTCGGCAGCCGCGTCGATCTGGCCGGTACCCTCGTCGTTGGTCAACGCGCTCGGGGCCACGATCGTCCAGTCCAGCCCGGGCGCACCACTGAGGTATGCGTCCGCGGCGGCCTTGGCCTCGGCATACGCGAAGAAGTCGTTGTCACTGGGAACCCCGTGGTCGAGGCCAGCGCCGAAGTAGGACAGCATCACAAAGCGGCTAGCGCCCGAGGAGCGAGCCGCGTTGACAGCAGCGATGGCCGCGTCGCGATCCACGGCATACGTTCGGTCGGCGCTGCCCCCACCGGCACCGGCGGCAAAGACCACGGCCTGCTGCCCGGTCAGGTGCTCGGCGAAGTCTTCGGCGCTCAGCGTCTCGACGTCGGCGACCAGCGGTGTCCCGCCGGCGGCCTCGATATCAGCCGACTGCTCAGCCTTGCGGATGAACGAGGTCACCTGGGTGCCTTGGTCCGCAAGCAGCCGCGTCAGCAGCAGTGCGATTTTGCCGTGGCCACCAATGATGGCGATGTTCTGTGGAGTAGAGGTCATCCAGACAGCCTAGAGGCCGAACGTCGCCGCGATGGCCTTGATGGAGTCGGCGCTGGTGCGCAAGCGGATCAACTCGTCGTCGGTCATCAGGGGCGGCAGGCGCCAGTGCGCCCCATGCCCATCGACGACCGTGGGCACCGAGAGGCAGACGTTGCTGATCCCGTAGTACTCATCCAGCCACGTCGACACCGGCATGACCCGGCCTTCGTCGCGCATCACGGCGTTGATGATCGCGCAGCACGACAGGGCCACGGCGTAATTAGTCGCTCCCTTGCCCGCAATGATGCGCCCCGCCGACGACATCACGGCGTGCTCAATATCGTCGCGCTCAAACTGACCCAGACGACCGCTCGTGGTCTCCCATTCCAGCAGTGGCACTCCACCGACGCTGGCCGAGCTCCACAGCGGGAACTCCGTGTCTCCGTGCTCGCCGACCACATGCGCATGCACACTCTGCACGGCCACCCCGATCCGCTCCGAGATCTCCTGGCGCAACCGCGAGGAGTCCAACACGGTGCCTGAGCCGAACAGTTGTTGGGGGTCCATGCCGGTGACTCGCAGCGCCGCTGTGGTCACCACATCGACCGGGTTTGTGACCATCAGGTAGGTCGCATCGGGGGCGACCTGGAGCAATCGCGGCAGCAAAGTACGAGTCAGTTCGATCGTCGTGGCCGCCAAATCCATCCGGCTCTGCCCAGGCTTTTGCTTGGCCCCAGCGGTCACCACGACCATCCTGGCCCCGCGGACGATCTCGATGTCGTCGCTGGCCACGATCTCGCCGCGGTCCAAGAACGACAGGCCCTGAGATATGTCGAGCTCTTCGGCTTCGAGCTTGGTGGTGTTGATGTCGTACAACACAACTCTGCGCGCGACGCCCTGCACGAGAGCGGTGTACGCCATGGTGGCACCGACAGATCCCGCCCCGACGATCGCTAGGGTCGGCTGCTTGTCTTGGAGGGTGGGCACCGGGAAAGTCTCTCAAACAAAGTCCCACGAGCGGATTCCTAGGCGCAAAATTCACATGCTGTTCGGCATACGTCGTAGGCAGGCGCGAGCGACTGCGTTTAGGTCAAGGGAGCAGCAACTCCCCGATCGTGCCTGCGCTTCAGCTGTAGACCGGCGATCGTGTCCCACACACAAGGAGCAAGCGCGTGACAAAACCACATGTACTCCGAGGTAAGCGCGCACTACGCGCGAGACGTCACTGCCCGAGCAGTCCATGACGGTTGCCGCTGGTGACCTGATCGGTGGCTCCCCCTTCTTGTCCGGAATTTTGCTTGTCCGGAATTTTCCACGACGAGCCGTCGGTGGAGTCCCTGAACCTGATGGGTCTGGACGTCAGCAGCGTCGGCAACCACGAGTTCGACGAGGGCACCGACGAATTGATGCGTATGCAGAACGGCGGCTGTCGCGACGACGACGGGTGCTACTTCCCCAACGAGCCCTACCCAGGTGCGGACTTCCCGTGGCTGGCGGCCAACGTCACCAAGAAGGACGGCGGAGACGCTCTGCTGCCGGGCACTTTCGTAAAAAATATTGCTGGCATCAAGGTCGGCTTCATCGGGATGACCCTGCAGGCCACGCCCACGCTGGTAAGCCCGGGTGGAGTGGACTCGGTGGAGTTCCAAGACGAGATCGAGACCGCTAACGCGTCGGCCAAGGAGTTGCAGGGCGAAGGCGTCGAGTCGATCGTGGTGTTGATCCACGAAGGCGGCATGCAAACCGGTGGCTACAGCCAATGCGAAGGGATCTCCGGCCCGATCGTCGACATCGTCAACGGGTTCGCCCCCTCGATCGACATGGTGGTGACTGGTCACACGCATCAGCCCTACGTGTGCGACCTCCCCGACAGCGATGGCGACTCACGGCTTGTGACCAGCGCGAATCAGTATGGCCGGGTCGTTACCGACTCCGACGTGGTGCTCAGCCAGGACGATGGTGACGTGGTGCGCGATGCCACGACCTCGGCCAACCTGCTCGTCACGCAGGACCTCACCGATCCGCAGATGGACGCTCTGGTGACCAAGTGGAAGGCCCTCGGCGACGTCGTCGGAACGCTAGACGAGGACATCGCCGGGAGCGCGGGTGGCAATCGAGGCATCGAAACGCCGCTGGCCGACCTCATCGCAGACTCGATCCTGTTTGCCACTGACGGTCCCGAGGGTGGCAACGCGCAGATCGCGTTCACCAATGTCGGTGGCATCCGGGCGGACTTGTTGCGTGACCAGATCACCAGCGGTGAAGAGGTGGGCGAGATCACCTATGCCGAGGCTTTCTCGGTCTTGCCGTTCGGCAACATCCTGGTCTCGATCGACATGACCGGTGCCGACATCAAAGCCGTGTTGGAGCAGCAGTTCGTCGAGACCCGTGGGCGCCAGCAATTGGCCCTCGGGGTCTCCGACGGCTTCACCTACACCTGGGACGAGACCGCTGATGTGGGTTCGAAGGTGAGCGGTATGAAGTTGGACGGTGACGACATCGATCCGGACGCGACGTACCGCGTGGCCACGCTCAACTTTCTTGGCCGAGGGCGGCGACTAGTTCACTGCCTTCACCAACGGCACCAACCTGCTGGGCGGGCCTGGAGACTTCGAGAATCTCGTCGACTTCTTTGGTGCCAACCCCGGTCTGACGGCCCCGGCTGATCGGGTGGCCGGTTTGTAGCGGCGTCACCACATCAAGAAGGGCCGCATCTGGTGCTGGCAGGCTCTGTTGCCGGCGAGGGCGTGGCGCGTGTCTTAGTGGTCGCTGCCGCGAAGTTGAGACAGCACGTGGCCGAGCAGCGGGATCAGCACGTCCAGACCCTCCTGGACTCCGGCCGGGCGTCCCGGAAGGTTCACCAGGAGAGTTCCCCCCCGGCCGTCGGCGTGGTCGATGACGCCGATCATGCCCCGCGACACTGCGGCGTACGGAGTCTTTTTGCAGCCCTCGCGACGCAGCAACTCGGCTAGCCCCGGCATGTCCCGGGTGATCAGCGTTGTGCTGGCCTCGGGGGTCAGGTCGCGCGGGCCGATCCCGGTGCCGCCGGTCGTGACCACGAGCAGGGCACCCGCGTCGGCGGCTGCACGCACCGCGGCGGCAACCGTGTCGACACCGTCGGGGACGATGACCGGACCGGTGACCTCAAAATCGGCGTCGGTGAGCATCTGAACGAGCAGTTGACCGGAGGTGTCCTCCCGTCGGCCGTCTGAGCTGCGATCCGACACGGTGATCGCGCAGGCTCGCCCCATCGAGGTGGCCGAGCGATCGGTGGGCGTTTCGTGGTGGTGTGGGTGGGTAGCCATCACGCCAGTATGCGCGGGCGCGTCAGGCGCGGGCACCCGGTGAGGGCATTGCGCAGGCCGGCGAGCCGCCGGGCAGTTGACCCCGGTGCGCGGCGACCCACTCGTACGCTTTGGCCGCCACCGGCCGGAACACACGGGCATCCAACGCCATGCCCACCGGCCGCCACGGGGGAAGTGAATGGCGCAGGGCGTGGGCGATCGCGCGGTGCCCGGCAAACACCGATCCGTCGCGAGCTACAAATTGCGCAGCCTGATCGCAGTCGGCCTCGGTCAGCCCGTATGCCGTCAGGTCCAGTCGCTGATACGGGGCGATCGCGTAGGTGGTCGCCGGATCGAACCACCGACGCAGCACCCCGGCGCTAGTGGTGCAAAAACCGCAGTCGCCGTCGAAGATGAACACCGGTCGTGGAGTCGTGGCCCAGTCGCTCGTCATACCTGACAGCCTCGCACGCGGTGGCGGGGTGCCAACACTGACCCGGTTCTTAGACTGCACCAGTGAGGTCTGTGCTGATCAGTTGCGTGCTTGCGGCGATCGCGTTGGGGCTGGCGCTGGCCACCCCGCTGGTCGCCGCCCCGATCTGGGCGCTTCTGCTCGGAGTCACCTTGCGCCAGTGGTGGACTCCGGGGGCGCACGCCCAGGTGGGGTTGAAGTGGTGCTCGACCTACGTGCTGCAGGCCTCGGTGGTGCTCTTCGGGGCGCGGCTGACGTTCGGTGAGATCGCAGAGGTCGGGGTGGCCACGCTGCCGGTGCTGGTGGGGACCTTGCTGATTGCGCTCGCGCTGGGCCCGGTGCTGGGCCGCATGCTGGGCGTGGAGGGTCAGGTCGCCACGTTGGTGACCGTGGGCACGAGCGTCTGCGGCGCATCGGCGATAGCGACCATCGGTGCCATAGTCGGAGCGGGCACGTCGGCGATGACCGTGTCGATGGCGGTGATCTTCGCCTACAACGCCGCTGCGGCGGTGCTCTTTCCAGTGTTGGGTCACGCGATGGGGCTGTCCCAAGACACCTTTGCCATCTGGGCCGGCACCGCGATCAACGACACATCCTCGGTGGTTGCGGCCGGGTCCGCATACGGAGCGGTGGCGGCCACGGGGGCCGTCGTGGTCAAACTGACTCGCACGCTGTCGATCATCCCGATCGCCATCTGGCACGGATATGCCGCACAAAAAGTCGAGCGGGGTGACGGGGCTGGGGGCACCGAAGCATCACCTACCCGGCTGAAAGTAACGCGCCTGGTGCCACCGTTCTTGATTTTGTTTGTGCTGGCGGCGGCACTGCGGTCAGCGGGCGGCATACCTGATGTGGCCCTTGAGCCAATGCGGATATCTGCCTTGGCCGGGACCTGCGTGGCCATGGCCGCGATCGGCGCACAGACTCCGCTTTCGGCGATCCGCGAAGCCGGTTGGGGGCCGATGATCTTGGGTGGTCTGCTATGGGTCGCGGTCGCTACGTGTGCGCTGGCCCTGATCGCCTGGACGTCATGAGCGACCGGCATACGTGCAGGTGGGAAGCTAGCGCGGAGAGCGGGTTAGTCGCGGGGCTGCAGACGGTGCGCCAGCATCGTGTATGCCGCCTGCACCCCGGTGCTCAACGTGGGCTCGATGACGGGGGCGAAGAGTGAGGAGTGGATCGAGGGCACGGGGTCGTCACCGTCCATCACGTCGTCGGGCAGACCGCCGAAGAACCAATAGACCCCCGGCACACCGATGGCCTGCGGGAGATGGCCGAAATCTTCGCTGCCCATCGACGGCGGGATCTGGCCCACCACGTCCTGCCCCAGCGTCTGTCCCAAAACCTCTATGGCCTCGGCGGTCAATGGTTCGTCGTTGACCAACAACGGAAAGGTGTAGAGCTCCTCGATAGTGGGCTCCGGCGCAGCCGAAGCCTGCGCCTCGGCCGAAATGACCCTGCGCAGGGCCGTCAATACCGTGTCGCGAATGCCGGTATCGAGGTTGCGCACATTGAGCGTGAATTCCGCCGTCCCCGGGATGATGTTCTCCTTCAGCCCGGCCGACATGGTGGCCACCGTCACCACCGTGGCGCTCTGGGCGGCGATCTCGCGAGACACGATCGACTGGATGCGCACGATCATGTGGGCCGCGAGCACGACGGGGTCGACCGTGCCCTCGGGCCGCGAGCCGTGACCGCCACGGCCGTGCACCGTCACCTTCCACGCGTCGGCCATCGCCATGGCCGGCCCCGGCGTGATGTCGATCGTCCCGGTGCGACCCGACCACACGTGCTGGCTGTAGACGACGTCGGGCAACCGGCCTGCCGGAAGCGCCTTGCCCCATACATCGTCGTCGAGCATGGCCCGGGCCCCGGCGGCGGTCTCCTCGGCGGGCTGAAAGATGAAGATCACCGTGCCGGACCAGGCGGTGAGGTCGCAGGCGAGCAGCGTGGCGGCACCGAGGGCGCACGTGATGTGGGTGTCGTGGCCGCACGCGTGCATCACCGGCACGTCGGTGCCATCGGGCAGCACGCCCCGCGCGCGGCTCGCGTAGTCCAGGCCGGTTTCCTCGGGCAGTGGCAGGGCGTCGATGTCGGCGCGAAATGCCACCACCGGGCCCTCGCCGTTGGTCAACACCGCGACTAGTCCGGTGTCGGTGCAGGGCGTCACCGCGTAATCGAGCTCGACCATAGCCTGGGTGATGAACGCAGCGGTGGCGTGCTCAGCCATCGAGAGCTCCGGGTGAGCGTGCAAATGCCGGTACACGTCGTGCAGGTGCTCGCGTAGATCGTCGGGGATGTCAACTGGGGTCCTCACGCGCACATTCTGTCGCTTCCGATCCCGGTACGCACCAAGTCCCTCGAATCCGGGCTTAGGGCCGGCCGTCGACCTCCAAGGTGGGCTCGCCGTCATCTCGACGTGCATAGGAGCCATGATGCAGGCGACCTTGTCTGGTTCTGCGGGAAAGGGTGATCACTGCGTCGGACGATGAGTCCAGCGGGACGCGCGTCATCGAGGTGGTGACGCGCTACCTATCCGGCGGACTGCGGCAACACCAGTGTGCAGCCGGGACGACCCGTGCGGCCGATGCTGGCGGGTCCGGCGAAGTCGGTACCCGATGCGATGGGCAACGGCGGAACGGTTGCGGTCGAGCGCAAACTCGACGGCATTCGTCTGCGGCCCACGTGTGGAACGAGGGTGACCTGCGCCGAGTGCGGATCTTCACGCGCAGCCTCGACGACATCACTGACCGTGTTCCTGAGGCTGTCGACGCAATCAGGGATCTGCCCGTGACGTCGGGGGTTTTCGATGGGGAGCTGATCGCGTTGCGCCCCGACGGACGTCCGCAGCCCTTCCAGGTCACGTCCGCGCGGCTGTCCAACACCCACCTTGTTGCGCGCGACGAGTCCAGCGGTGACTGGGTCATGGTCGGCAAGACGTTCAAGGGCATGACCGACGAGATGCTATCTAGACCCGGTGCAGGTCGTGGATCGCCGTAGACGGACTCCAACAATCCAGCCGGTATGCCGGCGGGGTGGCGTTACGCTTTGCGCGCGTGCTCGGCTATCGCGAGGACAAAAGCGTCAGTGAGAGTGACTCGTTGCAGCACATGATGAAGTCCTGCGGCGCCTCACGGGTGTAGGAGGGTGGCGAGCTCTTCGACACCATGGACGAGGCGGGTGCCGGGGCGAGCCCAGGATGCGTTGGCGTCAACCGCATGCACCGGTATGCCGTGGGGCAGCGCACCACTGGCCACCAACTCGTCTTTGATCACCTCTGATCGGGCACGGTCGAAGCCGCAGGGCGCGACGATGATGACGTCTGGCTCGGCGGCATAGATGGTTTCCCACTCCACGCGCACCGACTTCTCCCCGGAGCGTGCCAGGACTGCTACGCCCCCAGCGGCCTCGACCATCTCAGGAATCCAGTGCCCGGGCGCGTACGGCGGGTCGGTCCATTCCAGCACCATGACCCTCGGGCGTGGCCGCACCGCGCCAGCCTCGGCGACCCTGAGTTGGACCGTCGCCAGACGCTCGCGCTGGTCGGCCACGAGCGCAACCGCCTCGTTGGCGTGCCCGGTGGCTGTTCCTAACCGGGAGATCGAGTCGAAGACCTCCTCGAGGGTGTGTGGGTCGATGGTGAGCACCTCGGCGCGGCAGCCCAGATGGGCCAAGGCATCCTCAACCACGCTGACGTCTACCGCACACACAGCGCACAAGTCTTGGGTCACGACCAGGTCTGCATCCAGGTCGGCCAAGGCCCCCTCGTCCAGGTGGTAGAGGTCTTCGCCACGCTGCATGGCACCGACGACGTAGGTGTCGATCTGGGCGGGCGTGAGCCCCTCGGGCATGGCCGATGTCGACACGATGGTCGCCTGCCGGGCCTGCTCGGGAAAGTCGCACTCGAACGTCACCCCGACCACATCGGGGCCCGCGCCGATGGCGTACAAAATCTCGGTGGCCGACGGCAGCAACGACACGATCCGCATACCAAGCACTGTAGACATGACTTGGTCACCGAGGCGCCGAATGTGTCAGAACTTCGTAAGCCGGTTGTCGCCCTGTTGGGCCATGATGAGAACGTATAGTCCTCGCCCGCACTCGCAGGCCCCCCGCATTAGGAGTCAACGATGACCAACCTGGCGCAACTTCTCAGCGACACCGCGCAGAGCCACCCTGATCAACCCGCGATCATCCTCGACGATCACCGCGTCACCTATCGCGACGTCGACACCGCCGCACAGCAGCTTGCGGGCTGGCTGGTCAAGCAGGGGGTGCAGGCCGGTGATCGGATCGCCCTGATGCTGCCCAACCTGCCGAGCTTCCCGGTGATCTACTACGGGGCGCTGCGCGTGGGAGCCATCGTGGTCCCGATGAATCCGCTCTTCAAGCGCCGTGAGATCGAGTACTATCTTACCGACGGCGGGGCCAAGATCATCTTCGCGATGCCGAGCGACGAAGTTCAGGCTGCGGCAGAGGCAACCGGGGCAACGGTCGTCCCCGTCGGCCCCGAAGGTCTGGGTGGGCTGCTGGCCGATGTCGAGCCGCATGACGAGATTGCCGACCGTGCCGACTCCGACACGGCCGTCATCCTCTACACCTCCGGCACCACCGGTCGCCCCAAAGGCGCCGAACTGACCCACCATAACCTCGACAGCAACCAGCGCAGCACCGCCGAGACGCTGATCAATCTGGGCACCAGCGATGTGGTGATGGGCTGCCTACCGCTGTTCCACGTCTTCGGAATGACCTGCGGAATGAACGCGGCGTTCGCCAACGGGTCCACGCTGACGCTGATCCCTCGCTTCGACCCGGCCAAGGCGTTGGAGGTTATCGAGCGCGACAAGGTCACCGTCTTCGAGGGCGTGCCGACGATGTATGGCGCGATGCTGGCTGCAGCAGGCCACGCGGAGTCGGTGCCGGACCTGTCGAGTCTGCGGACGGCGATCAGCGGTGGCTCCTCGATGCCGGTTGAGGTGCTGCGCAAGTTCGAAGAGGCCTTCAGTTGTGTGATCTTGGAGGGCTACGGGCTCTCCGAAACCAGCCCGGTGGCCTCCTTTAACCACCCCGATGCCGAGCGCAAGGCTGGCTCCATCGGGACCCCCATTCGTGGCGTGGAGATGAAGTTGCTCGACGCTAGCGGGGCTGATGCGGGCGACGGTGAGATCGGTGAGATAGCCATCAAGGGCGAGAACATCATGAAGGGCTACTGGGCCAACGAGGAGGCCACCGCTGATGCCATTCACGACGGGTGGTTCCGCTCGGGTGACCTCGCTCGCAAGGACGAGGACGGCTACTACGTCATCGTCGACCGCAAGAAGGACCTCATCATTCGCGGCGGGATGAACATCTATCCCCGCGAGATAGAAGAGGTGCTCTACGAGCATGAGGCGGTCGCCGAAGCGGCGGTGGTCGGGGTGCCGCACGACGAGTTCGGTGAGGAAGTCGCGGCCTACGTGGTGCTCGCCGAGGGCGCATCGGCCACCGAGGATGAGTTGCGTGAGCACGTGAAGTCGCAGGTGGCCGCATATAAGTACCCCAGGCAGGTGCACCTCATCGACGCTCTGCCCAAAGGCGCGACGGGTAAAATCCTCAAGCGCGAACTCACGTAAGGGCGGGTGGGAGTAGGTCAAGGTCGCAGCGGCGCTAGGGTCTGCCAGTGACTTTTCTCGCGGTGCGCCCGTGGCGCCTTGACGACGTTTCCTCCTTGCTGACGGTGTGCGCGTCCGACGATGTGACGCCATATATCGGTGCCCTCAAGGCTGACGATGAAGCGCATCGATGCATCGTGAGATGGCAGGCTGCCCAGGCCGCTGGAGAGTCTGCCGTCTTCGCGATCGCGGTGGACGACGTGCCCGTTGGAGGCGTCGCTCTGCAGCAGATCGAACATCGTCACCAGAGCGCGCAGATAACCTATTGGCTCGCAGAATTTACGCGCGGGTTGGGTCTGGCTTCACGAGCGACCGCAGCGGTGGCTGCCTATGGCTTCGGGGAGTTGGGGCTGCACCGCCTCGAGCTCTCACACCGGGTGAACCACCCGAAGTCGCGTCGGGTTGCGGTCGCCGCCGGGTTCGTAGCCGAGGGCATCGAGCGCTCGAAGGTATTGGACGACGGTGAACGCTTTGATGTCGAGACGCATTCTCGGCTGGCCACCGACCCCGTGCCCGAGATCGAGGCTTTGCCGATCTCGCAGTAGGGCACCTTTGTGGCGCTGAGCGTGTGCAGACATTGGGCCTACGGCCCGAATTCTCGTCACACGCTCGATCTATAGGAGCTAGACGCTGGTTAGAGCCAGCCGCGGCGTTGGGCGACCTGGGCGGCCTCGCCGCGGGCGGTGGTGTGGGTTTTGCCGATGGCGCTCGACAGGTAGTTGCGCACCGTGCCGTGGGAGAGGTGCATTCGGGCCGCTATGTCACTCACTGGCACCCCCGTCAGTGCGACCCGCAGCACGTCTTGCTCTCGGTCGGTCAGGGGGTTGATGCCATCGAGCAGCGACTCGGTGGCCATGGTGGGATCGATGACGCGTATACCGGCGTGCACCGATCGCACCGCTGCCGCCAATTCACTGGCTGGGGTGTCTTTCACGACGAACCCGCCGGCCCCGGCGTCGACGGCCCGCCGCAAAAAACCGGGCCGGCCAAACGTGGTCACGATCAACGAGCGGACGTGCGGCATCGCCTCGGTGAGCTGTCGGCATACCTCGATGCCGTCCAGCCCCGGCATCTCGACGTCCAGCAGGGCCACGTCGATGGTCTGGGCGCGGGCAGCGGCGAGCACTTCGTCGCCGCGGGCCACCTGGGCCACTACCTCTAGGTCGGGCTCCAACCCGAGCAGCGCCGCCAGCGCCCCACGAACCAGCGCCTGATCGTCGGCGAGCAGCAGTCGGATCACGGTTGGACCGTGAGCGAGGTGCCCTGCCCGCCGACCGCGCCAGCCATCTTAAGGTGGCCGCCCACGGCCTCGACCCGCTCGGTGAGTCCGCGTAGGCCGTTGCCGCCGCCACGCTCGTCGCGGCGGGGGCCGTGCGCAAGGGGGTTGATCAAACCGCGGCCGTTGTCGATGACCGAGACGCTCGATGGCCCCAACATGACCGTGCAGTGCGTGGCCCGGCTATGCCGTACGACGTTGGTAACGGCTTCGCGCAGCACCCACGCGCAGACGGTGCGGTGTCGAGGGTCGACCGTTGCGGTGTCGCCGGTGATGGTGCACTCGATGCCCGCGTCCGCCAGCACCGTTTTGGCTGTCAACAACTCGTCTTGCAGCCGGGCGGATCGTAGGCCCCCGACGGTGGTACGGACCTCAGCCAACGCCTGGCGGCTCAGCGTGCGGATCTGCGCCAACTCGTCTTTTGCCCGATCCGGGTCGACGTCCATGAGCCTCTCGGCCAATTCGGCCTTCACGGTGATGACGGTCAAAGAGTGGCCGAGCACGTCGTGCACATCGCGGGCCACCCGGTCGCGCTCAGCGGACAGTGTGACCTGGGTGCTGAGGTCTAGCTGAGCGCCCTGCTGTCGGTCCAACGTGTTGACCAACTGGGTGCTCACACCCACCAGCAGCACCACCCCCGGCAAAATCCACAGTTCCGGCCCGCCCAGAGCAATCGCCAACCCGGTCAGCATCAGCGAGGTTGCGATGACGACCACAGCGGTCCGGCGGGTGAAGAAGAACGACGAGAAGGCGACCATGAACGGCACCACACCCACGGCCTGCCACTCAATGATTGGCGCAAGGGTCAACCCCAATGCCCCGAGAACAACGAAGCGTGAGACGCCCGGTCGATGGTGTGCCTCAGCATCAAGTGGATGACCCAACGCGACAAAAGCCCGAACGTAGACCACACCGAACGCGAGAATGAGCGCGACCGCGACGATGCGCCATCCCCAGCCCGTCGGTGCATTGAGCGCCGCGACGAGCGGAAAGATCAAGAACACCAACCAGATCGAGCTCATCACCCATCCGTAGCGCTCCCACGGGTTGCGAAGGTCCATCAGGCCACGGTAGCGATATGCGACCGTGGCGACCTAGACCTCAACGTCACCAGGGCGGCATGTCGGTCCACCACAGTTGCCACACCAGAAGGTGGACTAGGAGGACATCGGCGGTGACCAACAACTCACCCACATCCTTTTCGCAATGCGCACGCAGCATTCCTCGCTTATCTGTACCATCCGGCTATGCGTACCAAGCTCTCTGCAGCAGCCATAATTGCGGTAGGAGTCATCGGGCTGAGCGCCTGTGGGGGGAGTGTGGAGCTCGATCAGGCTCAAACGGCTGGTGCCCTACTGAGCGCCGAGGAGTTCCCGCTCGACGGCTTCACACGTGGCGAGGTTGAGCAGAGCTCGGGTGATGAGGACGGTGGATCGTTGGCCGATCTCGTTGAAGGCGGGGATGTCCCAGAGAAGTGTCTGACGGCGCTCAAGGCAACCAACTTCGACGACAGCAACTTTGCGGCCCAGTCCAACGTCGAGTTCACCGGCGGCGACGAGTCCGCACTGGCCCCAGTCGCAGTGGACATCAACGTCGCCACCCTCAGCGGCGACTCGCCCCTGACGGCTTTGGCGGCGGTCAGCAAGGAGTGCGAGACCCTCACCATGGACGACGACGGCATGACCGTGACGATGTCGTTTTCTCCGCTGGAGGAGCTAGAGGGCACCAAGATGTCGATCCAGGTGGCAGAGATCGACCTTGAGGCGATTGTCGGGGGTGAGGCGAGCGACAAGATGATGGTGGCCGCGTTCTCGACCGGCGTCGACGA
The DNA here is from genome assembly GCA_038330045.1 of Actinomycetales bacterium. GTDB lineage: Bacteria > Actinomycetota > Actinomycetes > Actinomycetales > Dermatophilaceae > Ornithinicoccus. Next base: position 16,108 of record JBBQNO010000020.1, read on the forward strand.
GGCGGATGTCGTGAAGGTCATCGAGGCGCAGATGACGAAGGTCGAAGCCGCGGGCTAAAAGCTTGAGCGCGACGGACGGGTTGGACCCTTCCCTATCGGTCAATTCCAAACTTCGACCCCTAAGGTATGCCGCATGGCGCGTCCTCATTTTGCTTCCGTGCTGGAGGACGCTGTCTTCAACAACGTGGAGGCAGTGCTGCGCGCCCGGGGGTGGCAAGAGCGGCTGATCGGCTACACGGGCTACGGCAACTCTGGCAGCGTGCGCGTCCTTGGACGGGTTCTACTCAGTAAAGAAGCCCCCGAGACCGACACCGACTTCGCGGAGTCGAGCCCAGCCGATGAGCCCGTCAACGGCGATCCCGCGCAGGCTCAGTCGCGTCAGGAGATCAAGGAGGCTCAGCGTGCGCGTCGAGGGTGGCGCTCGTTCGTGACCGCGCCGGTGACGAACACCGCAGTGCGCATCGAGATCGGCGAGGCGTCAGTCGTAGTGCGCACGGACCGCAGCGGCTATATCGACGCCATGGTGCCCGGTCACGGTCTGCAACCGGGCTGGCATCACGCGGTGCTCAACACCATCAACGGGGACACCATCGAGTCGAGTTGCCACATTGTTGATTCGACGGTGAGCCTCGGGGTGATCAGCGACATCGACGACACCGTTATGGTCACACACCTGCCGCGGCCCTTGATTGCGGCGTGGAACACTTTCGTCCGCTCCGAGCAGCGTCGCGAAGAAGTCCCGGGCATGGCCGCGATGTATCGCTCGTTCCTCTCCGAGACCCCGGGCACGCCGATTTTCTACGTGTCCACCGGGGCCTGGAACACCGCACCAACGCTGACCCGCTTCCTGCGGCGCAACAACTACCCGACGGGTCCGTTACTGCTGACCGACTGGGGACCCACCAATTCGGGGTGGTTCCGCAGTGGTCAATTGCACAAGAGCAGCCAGTTCGATCGGCTGGCCACCGAGTTTCCCAACTGCCGCTGGATTCTGGTCGGGGACGACGGCCAGCACGACCCCGCGTTGTATGGCGACTTCGCCCGCGCCCACCCGGATTCCGTTGAGGTCATTGCGATCCGGCAGTTGACCCCAGCCCAACAGGTGCTGTCCCACGGGTTGCCGATCGCCACTGACGAACTGCTGCCGGGTCGGTTGAAGACGCCGGTGCCGATGCTTCGGGCCGCCGAAGGCTTCACGCTGCATACGCTGGTGCAAAGTGCGCGACAGCGGATGGGGCGGCTCAAGCAGTCCTCGTGGGTGCCGTCCAAGCCAGGTTAGGAGAGCCGATGCCCGAGTTGCCTGAGGTCCATGCCCTCGTCGATTTTTTGACGCAGCGAGTCGTGGGGCGGGTCGTGACCGACGTCGAGTTAGGGTCCATCGCGGTGCTCAAGACGTTTGATCCGCCCCCGGACGCGTTGTTAGGCAGCCCGATTGACGGGGTGGCGAGGCACGGGAAGTTTATCGACATCGACATCGACGGGACCCATCTGGTCTTTCATTTGGCGCGTGCCGGGTGGCTGCGGTGGTCCGAGACGTTGTCGATTAAGCGGGTGAACCCGGGCCGCTCACCCATTGCACTCCGCGTTCGTCTGGACGACGGCTCGGGCTTTGACCTGACTGAAGCGGGCACGCGCAAGGGCCTGGCGGCATACCTCGTCACCGACCCTCAGTTGGTGCCCGGCGTGGCGGCGCTGGGCCCGGACCCTTTATCGCCGTCGTTTAGTCGTGAGGATTTTGGGGCGATTTTGGCGGGGAAGCGCTCGCAGATCAAGGGTTTGCTGCGGGACCAGAAGGTGCTGGCCGGGGTCGGCAATGCGTACTCCGACGAGATCTTGCACGTGGCCAGGTTGTCGCCGTTTGCGATGGCCAGCTCGCTATCGGAGGAGCAGGGTGATGTGCTCTTTGAGGCGATGCGCTCCACGTTGACCGGGGCCATCGAGGCGTCCAGCGGCAAGCCCGCCGCGGAGCTCAAGGACGCCAAGCGCTTAGGTATGCGGGTGCATGGTCGAGCAGGCGAGGAGTGCCCGGCCTGTGGGGACGTGGTGCGTGAGGTCCGTTTTGCCGACACCGCGCTGCAGTACTGCGCCACCTGTCAGACCAAAGGTAAACCGTTGGCCGACCGTGGCATGTCTCGCCTGCTGAAGTAGCGGGCTTACCCTGTTGCGCCTCGCGTCGTCTCTGCCAAACTGGGGTGATGACTGAATCTAACGACATTCCGACCGTTGCCGTATCCGAACTGGAAGACGACACCAGGCTCCTCGATGTGCGCGAGCGCGATGAGTTTGCGGCGGGTCACGCCCCCGGAGCTCAGGTGTCGCCGCTGAAGGACCTGGCGACGTCCCTGGGTAACATCAAGATCGACGAACGCATTGCGGTGGTCTGCCGTAGTGGCGGTCGATCTTCGCAGGCCGTGGAATTCTTGCGTAAGGAAGGATACGACGCAGTCAACGTCGATGGCGGCATGAAGGCCTGGGCCGAAGCGGGCAAGCCCATGGAGTCGAGCAACGACCAGGACCCCGAGGTCATCTGACCTTTCGCTGTGGTGCCGGCGGGATCGGCTTGCCGGCGACGATGTCTTTAATTGGTATGTCGATCGGGCCCGTTTTCGTCTCGATGCTGAGATGCGTCTCGGTGCGCTGGGTGATCGTGCCGAGGGCATCGGTGGCACGATCACCGTTTTCTATGAGGTATCGGACCACGACCCTGGTGCCGTTAGCAACCCCGTCAAGACTCATGGGCTTAGTCTCTCGCGTCACGACACAGATAGTTCTCTATCGCGGCGTCTGCGGAGGATGGTAGATATATGCATACAGTCTGATCGTGGATCCAATCACTAACCCTTATGCCCCCGGCGCTGGCCAACGTCCCCCCGAGCTCGCGGGGCGGGATGAGCAGCTCGACAATTTTGCGGTCGTGCTCGAACGCATCGCCCGAGGGCGTCCCGAGCGCTCGATGGTGTTAACCGGGCTGCGGGGCGTTGGTAAGACGGTGCTGCTGAATTCGCTGCGGTCGACTGCGGTGCGGGCCAAGTGGGGAACCGGCAAGTTGGAGGCTCGCCCCGAGCAGCGACTGCGCCGGCCTATGGCTGCGGCGTTGCACATGGCGGTGCGCGAGTTGGGGCATCCGCGAGGCGAAGATCTCGATCATGTGCTCGGGGTCATCAAGGCCTTTGCGCAACGTGACAACCCCGGGGCCAAGATCCGCGAACGCTGGAACCCGGGCATCGACGCTCCGGCGGTTGCTGGTCGGGCGGATTCCGGGGATATCGAAATCGACTTGGTCGAATTGCTGACCGACGTGGCTGGATTAGCTGCCGACACGGGCAAGGGCGTCGCGATCTTCATCGACGAAATGCAGGATCTGGGGCCGGAGGATGTGTCGGCACTGTGCGCGGCGTGCCACGAGTTGAGCCAGTCGTCGCTGCCGCTGATTGTGGTGGGTGCGGGGCTGCCCCACGTGCCGTCGGTGCTGTCAGCCAGCAAGTCCTACTCCGAGCGGTTGTTTCGCTATTCGCGCATCGACCGCCTCGACCGGGCCCAGGCTGAGCGTGCGTTGCGCTCGCCGGCCCAAGACGAGGGCGCGGACTTCAGCGAGGACGCGCTAGAGGCGATGTATGCCGCGACCGGCGGCTACCCGTACTTCATCCAGGCCTACGGCAAGGCGGTGTGGGACTTGGCTCCGCAGTCGCCGATCACCGCTGAAGACGTGCAAGCCGGGGCGCCCGAGGCTGAGGTGGAGTTGGCCGTCGGGTTTTTCGGGTCGCGGTTCGAGCGGGCGACGCCGGGCGAGCGCGAGTATCTGCGCGCGATGGCCGATCTTGGGGAGGCGCCCGCCGAAGGCCAACCCATCAGCCAAGGGGAGTCGGTGACGACGGCTGACGTTGCGGCATACCTCGATCGCAAGCCGCAATCCCTGTCGCCAGCCCGCGATGCGTTGCTTAAGAAGGGGTTGATCTACTCCGCAGAACGAGGGCAGATCGCCTTCACCGTTCCCCACTTCGGCCGATACCTCCGCGCGACCGGCTAGGCCCACGGTCGCAAACGCGTCTGGTTTACATGCAAACAGCCAAACGTGGCAGTTCACGCCATCCCAGCGGCTACGTGTTCGAGGCTTACCCCCGCCTTGTGGCGATAGAAGTGGATCGTCGACCCGATGGCCCACTGCTGAAGCAGCGGGCAGTAGTGGAGACAGACCGCTGATTTTCGTAGACACGTCGATATGGATCGACCATCTGCGAGTAAAGGTGCCGCAGTTGACGGGTCGACCGGAGAACGGCCTTGTGTTGGCGCACCCCTGGGTGACTGGGGAGCTTGCCCTTGGCTACCTGTCCCGGCGCAGCGAAATCGTAGAGTTGCTGCACAACCTGCCCCAGGCGAACGTTGCGACGGAGGCCGAGGTACTCAGCATGATCGAGAGCCGACAACTGTTTGGACGGGGCATTGGGTATGTTGACGCGCATCTCCTCGCTGCCACGCTGTTGGGTCCTGGTGCACGCATATGGACCCGTGACGAGCGAATAGCGGTGATCGCTGAGCAGATCGGTCTCGCTGCTCAGTAGATAAAGAATGGAAAGACGTTGCGGTCGTGCGCGTGCACGATGGCGAAGAAGACCACCGCATCGAAGAGCAAGTGGATGATGACGACATACGTTAACGATTTGGTTTTGGTGAAGATGTAACCCTGCAGCAGCGCAAACGGGATCGTGAGCGCTGGTCCCCATTCGCGATAGCCAAGTTCCCATAGGAACGATACGAAGATGGTGGCCTGCAGCAGGTTGGCCTGCCACAGCGGGAAATGACGGCGCAGCAACGAAAAGCAGATGCAGATGAAGAACAGTTCGTCCCACAAGCCGACCGAGTTCACCCCGACGAAGAACCGGCCGAATTCGCTGGGGGTCTGAATCGGTGGCCAGTTCAGGTAGGCGCCTGAGTGGATGAAGTAGAACGGCAGGATGAGCCACCCGAGCAGCGGGACGGCCACGACATACCCCCATTGCAGTCGCGTCCAACGCCGCCCGGTGAACCACGGGAAGCGGATCGCCTGGCGCCGATAGACGAGACGGTCGATCGCCACCGGCACCAAAACCGCAGATCCGAGCACAAACCCGAGGAGGAAGAACTTCGGCCAGCTGATGTCTGCCTCGACCGAGGTGGTCGACACGATCGAAATGCCGACGCCGATGAGGAGCAAGTCCTTGAACAGCTCGCGATCAACGAGGTATGCCGTAACGAGACTGACGAAGAGGACAACGTGTCCCGGCCAGCCGATCATCACCCCAAAAAGCAGAAACGCCGAGAATGCAACGCCAGCCGCCGGCAGCAACCTCAGCAGACTCGATCCGGGCTCTGCGACCTCGACGTGAGTGCGAGAGTCGGAGTCAGCAGCGGCAGAGTCTGCAGAGGATGGCACCGTGAAAGCCTAATGGGATCATGAGTTCGCCTGCCTTATCGGTGCTGAGAACTGCTCTTCCCAGATGACCTTCGCAATCGTAGGAACGGTGGGTGCGGACGGTCGTGCGACCGACCCGCCGTCGGCGGCCTGGCTGCTATGCGAGTGAGTCGTCGTAGGGGGCAGTCAGTTCTCCGCCTACGACGCCCGTGTTGACGACCCCGCTGGGCTCGATGAGGAGCGCGTGAACCTCGCCCCGCGCGATCGGGCAATGCTCGAGGCCCCTGGGCACAACGAACAACTGGCCGGGCCCGAGCCGAACGTCGCCGTCACGAAATTGGATGGTCAGCTCACCTGCGACGACGATAAATACTTCGTCGGTGTCTTCATGGGTGTGCCACACGAATTCACCGTGAACCTTGACGACCTTGATCTCGTAGTCATTGAGCGTGGCAATGACCTTAGGCGACCAATGCTCGGAGAATCCAGACAGTTTCTCGGCGACACCTATTGCGTTGTGAGCCATTCATGAAGCATCACATAGAAACGACTGCAGGGACGGATCGCTCCCTAGAGTGACGCGAAGAACTCCAGTGCGTTGCCGTCGGGGTCGCGGAAACTCAGTGCACTTCCGTATGCCGCGTCCTGCACACCGCCGTGACTGACGCCGAGATTGTCGAGACGGTCTGCCCACTCGGTCAGCGCATCACGTGAGTCGCACGCAAACCCAAGGTGGTCTAGCCCGGGAGTTGTCGGGTCAAAGTCGTGTCCACTGTCGGCGTCGTGCTGCGTCAGGCCAAGGTGGGTCGGGCCGGGCAGCGCCAAAACGCATCGGGTGAAGGAGCCGTCGCTCATAGTGCCCATGGGATGGGCATCGAGAAGCGACTCGTAGAAGGCGATGCTGACGGCGAGATTGCGCACGGTCAAGGCGATGTGATCGATTCCAGAAATGCTCGGCACGGTGCGGCTCCTTAGGTCACGGATTGTTCGTTCGAGCCTAATCATGCCTCGGTCGAAGCGCTGCCGGCTCACGATTAGGACCTGCCCGAACTGCGACGATGTATGAAGCCTTCGCACCTTAACGCGGGCTGCTAGATCGAGCCGGGGACCAACGTTTCTACGCCCTGGTCGCTGTGGCTGGAGCCATTTCCCACGGGGCGGCAGGGAGGACGTCCGACGCCTCCCGGAGAGTCTTGAGGTTCGCCAGTACGGCGGGCCAGCCGTGCGAGATCTGACCGAGGGCAGTCTGGTCGGCCAGGTTCTCGTGAGCGACCTGAGGCGAACGATGTCTGCGTGGGAATCGATCAGAAAGGAGACGATCGAGGGTCCACCCTCCGGCTCGGTGCCCGGCGCTCCGAAGGTGATGACCAGCCGCTCGGGTTCCAGATCTGGGATCGACATGATCCTCGGCACCGTGGGAGGCTTCAGCGGTCTCAGCGCCTCAACTCAGGAGCAGCACATGGCCCACCCGAACCCTCACCGCCCCGGCCGTACTTTCACCTCGCGCACACCCCCGGCGGTGCCGCCGATTTATCTCAGCACCACGTTCGAGCTCGATGATGCTTCGTATGCCGACATCCAAGGCACCGGGGGCCTGCACGAGACTTGGTATTCGCGGTTCAACAACCCCACCGTCGATGCGGCCGGCGCCGAGGTCGCGCGCCTGCACCAGGCGGCCGGGTCGATGATGACGTCGAGCGGCATGGCCGCCATCGCCACCACGTTGCTCACGCTCCTGCGCAGTGGCGACACGCTGGTCGCCTCGCGCCAGGTCTACGGCGACACCGACGACCTGCTCGTTCGCGACCTTCCCGCCTTGGGTATCACTGTGATCCGCGTGGACGCCTTCGACGCTGCGGAGTGGGAGCGAGCCGTCGCCGAACACCAACCCACCGTTCTGTACGGCGAGACGCTGTCGAACCCGCAATTGCGGCTACTCGACATCCCGGCCGTGGCTGACTTGGCCCGTAGCGTCGGAGCCCGCCTGGTCATCGACAACACTTTCGCCACCCCCTTCTGCACCCGGCCGCTACAGCTCGGTGCCGACGTCGTGGTGGAGTCTGCGACCAAATTTCTGGCCGGCCACTCCGACGTCATCGCTGGTGCCGTGACCTTCAACGACCTTGAGCTCGGCGAGGAAATCCAGCGCAGGCTCATCACCTTCGGCGGCTGTTTAGACGCTCACGCCGCCTTCTTGGCGTGGCGCGGGATGCGTACGTTTGGCGTCCGCCTCGCCGAGTCCTGTCGCTCGGCGGCGGCCATCGCTGAGGTCATGGCCGAAGAGCCCGGTATCGTGCACGTCCGACACCCCGGCCGCGCCGACCATCCCGACGCTGGCGCCTTGGTGGACATCGTCATGCCGCAGGCGCGCGGAGGCATGCTCGGCCTCGTGCTCGAAGGTGGAGACGAGCGCGCATTGCAGGTGCTGCGTCGACTGCAGGTCGCCCTCGAGGCCACGAGCCTGGGCGGGGTTGAGACCTTGGCCAGCGTTCCGTTCAACTCCTCCCACTTCAACATGACTCAACAACAGCGCCGGGATGCCGGCATACCCGATGGGCTGATCCGTATCTCGATCGGCCTCGAAGGCTCCGAGGTGCTAGTCGCCGACCTTCGTCAGGCGATGGCTTGAACCAGTCCGCACTGCGCGACACCGGGGATGCCGCCGTGGACCTCACCGCGGAACTGGTCGGCATCGACAGCGTCAATCCGGGGCTGGTGCCGGGCGGGGCTGGCGAAGCCGACCTCGTAGACCTCCTCTCGGTGCGTCTAACAGCGAGCGGTTTCGTCGTTGAGCGGGTCGAGGCACCCGGCGCGGGCTCACGACCAAGCCTGATCGCCACCCACCCCGGCACGGGCGGCGGACGCAGCATCGTGCTCAACGGCCACCTCGACACCGTCGGTGTCGGCGGGATGAGCGACCCGTTCAGCGCGAAGATCGTCGGCGACCGGCGCACCGGTCGGCTCTACGGACGGGGCGCGTGTGACATGAAAGCCGGCGTGGCGGCCATGATCGTCGCCGCGGAATCCATCGCCGCCGAGGGCACTCAAGGCGACATCATCCTGGCATTGGTCGCCGATGAGGAGCACGCGAGTTGCGGCACCGAGGCCGTCCTGAAGCGGTTGTCCGGTCGACTGCCTGACGCGTGCCTCGTCGGGGAGCCCACCTGGCTCGATGTCGCTGCCGCACACCGTGGGTATGCCGTGATCGAGGTCGAATTCACCGGCATTCCCGCACACTCGGCTCAGCCTGAGCTCGGCGTCAACGCTGTCGCCCACGTAGGCCGACTGCTGACTGCGGTGGCGGCTCGCGGCGCTGAACTCGCCTCCGAGCCGGGGCATCCGATCGCCGGCTGCGGATCGATGATGGCCACCGTGGTCTCGGGTGGATCATCGCCGTTTTTGATCCCGGCCACAGCATCAGCGGTCATCGAGCGGCGCACTGTGCCGGGCGAACCCCTTAACAGCGGGTTTGCTGAGGTGCAGAGCATCCTCGATGAGATCAAACGTGAAGACCCAACCGTGCAGGCCACCGCGTCGGTGACCCTGTGCCGTGATGCCTGGCAGTTCGATGGGAGCGTTGAAGCCGGCGCCGCGCTCGCGGGGGCACTTGCCGGGGCGCTCGATGCCACGGCCGGGCGAGCCCCGGCGCAGGTCGCGTTCCCCTATTGGATGGAGTCAGCGATGTGGGAAGCTGCGGGCGTTCCGGCCGTCGTATGTGGACCGGCCGGAGGCGGGCTGCACGCACTGGAAGAGTGGGTCGAGTTGACCCAGGTTCGTACCTACACGCACAGCCTGGCGAAGGCGCTGCAGACCTTTTGTGGGCTTGCGCCGACACGCTGACTCGCTTTGCGTAGGTATGCAACCGGCCAATTGAGGTGAGGGGGGTAAAGACTGCGTGAAAAGATTCTTGGTGAATGAATGCGCGACAACTCCACGCTAAATGCTTCATCGGCTATCGATGGGTGGCCGAAATCTGGCGAGTTGCCGCGCCAGGTCGAAGGGCTATAGAAATTCGTGCTGCTGTGGTGGACGAGCAATTAGCGGCCGTCGTGGCGGTGGTGGACCAGACCCCGATGCCGACGATGTTGGCGAAGATCCTCGATGACGCATCGACAAGCTGAGCAGGGAGGTTCGGGGCGGAGTTGCGGTAAGCCGCTTACGATCATCCAGTGATCGAGTCGACGGTGCCCTGGATGTGGCCATCGTCGGTGCTGGCCCAGCCGGCCTGGCCGCCGCGGTCTATGCCGCATCCGAAGGTTTGAGCACCGTGGTCGTCGAGTCCGAAGCAGTGGGCGGGCAAGCCGGGACTAGTTCCATGATTCGCAACTATCTGGGTTTCCCGCGCGGGATTTCCGGTATGAGGCTAGCTCAGCGGGCGCGCAACCAGGCGACGCGATTCGGGACAGAGTTCGCTTCTGGTTGGGAGGCCACGGCGCTCGAGCCTGGTGGCGACGGTGAGCCCTTCACACTGCATACCGATGGGGACGACATCCAAGCCCGCTCCATCGTGATCTCGACCGGTGTGGCCTACCGCCGACTCGGAGTGGAGCCGCTGGAAAACCTCGTCGGTAGCGGAGTGTTCTACGGCGCAGCCATGACGGCCGCCCGCGAAATGGAAGGCGGCGATGCGTTCGTCGTCGGGGGTGGCAACTCTGCCGGTCAGGCTGCGGTGCATCTCGCGAAGTTTGCCCGGTCGGTGACGATCCTGGTTCGCCGCGATGGGTTGGCCTCCACCATGTCGCAGTATCTGGTGGACGAGATCGAAGCCAACAGCACCATCACCGTGCAGCCGCACACCGTGGTCAGCGATGGTGGTGGAGACGGGCGGCTCGACTGGTTGGAACTCACCGACACGCGAACCCACCAAGCAGTGCGCCACGATGCGCTGGGGTTGTTCCTTCTGCTCGGCGCCGAGCCTCACTGCGAGTGGCTGCCGGAGCAGGTCAAGACCGATGGCCGAGGCTTCGTGCTAACCGGTCGCGACGTGCCCCAGGCCGACTGGATCGACGGGCTGCCGCCCGCGAGTCTGACCACCAGCGCCCCCGGGGTGTTTGCGGTCGGTGACATCCGCTCCGGATCGATGAAGCGGGTGGCGGCGGCGACTGGGGAGGGTGCCTCGGTGGTGCCGCTCATCCACGACCACCTAGCGGGCCTGCAGCGCTAACTCCGCCCTGACCCGCAGCGTCGCGCTAGGGCACTTAGGTGCTCGTCGGCATACCGCAGGCTCACGGGGCCGTAGGCCGCCCGAGCCATCCACGCCATCGGACCGGACCACCGCAGGTCGTGGGTGACGTTCGTGTTGGGCCCCTGCGCAGTCAGGGTGAACTCCGCGCTCAACAGCGACGAGGCGCCCCGCGTCTCCCACGTGAATGAGTGCTCTGGCTGCCAATCGGTGATGGTCCAGAGCGCCAGCGGCAACGGGGGCTGCTCCACCCGGTATGCCGGCAGCTCGGCAACCACTGCCGTGATGCTGGGGGACCACGACGGCCACGCTTCGATGGCGGCCAGCACACGCCATACCTGAGCGGGCGTGTCCGCAATCGTGACCTGGGCTGCGCGCGACATGCCCACATGCTTCCACCGTCGGCGACGCCTTGGCAGACTCGGCGCATAACCGCTGCCCCCGATCGGGGTATTCCGGCGAGTGGCTACACGTTGGACCAGTGGTGCGACGCGACCTAGGTGCAGCGCGACCTCTTGGGTCTGTAGCGGCTCGAACCCTGGGGGCGCCCCATTCCGGGCGGTGAGTGATGAGCACTCCACAGATCCATCGCGGCGGAATCAATCCCTGCGCCTCGGCTGCCCCGGAGGGTGTCCTTCCTGATCACTACGGCCCTCGGCATCTACATTGCCCTCGACTCCGAAGACACCGAGCGGGAGGCCGAAATCGCGGGTTCGGCCGCCTCGGCGATCTGATCTCAGCAATCACCGACTGCTCACCCTGTGTCCGGCCGGCGCGGTTTTGGTATACGGATCGGCCGGCAGATGTGTCGCAGCGGGTTAGTCGAAGGGGTGTAGCCGCACAGATAGGCACGTGACGCAGCCTTCGAGCTTGATGAACTCGCTGATCGGCAGCGCCACCACGGTGAGCCCGCGCTGGCGGTAGAGCCCAGCGGTCTGCGGTGCGGCGTCCGACATCAGGACTGTCTGCTCGTCAAGGGCCACCACGTGGGCACCTTCGGGCTCAGGCACTGCGAGGAACGACGGCCAAAAGTTAGGGTCGTCGACCAACGGTTCGTAGCCCACGATGGTGCCGTCGGGCAGGGCCGTGACTTGGCTTTTGAGATGCAACGTCTTGGTCAGACGCACCGGCACAACCGTCATACCAACGCTGGCCAGGTGGTGCGCAAACGCGGCGGCCCCCGCCTGCGTGGTGCGACCGCCTACCCCGACGTATGCCGTATCACCCACCTTGAGCACGTCGCCGCCATCCAGTGTCATGTCGTCCTGCGAGACACCCTCTGCTACCGGGGCATCGGCGAGGTCGACCACTCGGACCCCGTAGGCCAGCGCGGCGGCACGCGCACCCGGTGTCTCCGGTACGCGGGCAGCGGCACCAAGGGCGGTCACCACCATCAGGTCGTAAGCGATCACCATGGCGTCCTCGATGAACACCCCGTCGGGACAGTCCGGCGCGGGCTCGACCTCATGAATCTCGTAGCCAGCGTCGGTCAGGGCGTTGACATAACCCGACCACTGCTCGTGCGCGACGACGGGATCGACATCGGTGCTGCGTTCGACGTGAGTCACCAGGCCATTAGCCAATTTGGGGCTAGGGCGGCGAACAAACGCTGATCGCGACTCGGTGGGAGAGGTGGCTGAAGTCATCGGGGCTTCCTTCAGGCCGATGGGCGGGGCAGGACTATAACAGGGCTGTGCTGAGCAACTTTGGATGCCGTGCCACCGAGGAACACTCCGGCGGCGTGGGCAGTGCGACTCGAGCCGATGACCAAGACCTCGCCGGGGCTCCAGTCGGTGGCGTCGAGTGCGCGGCTCCAGGTCTCACCGCGGCCGATCAGGGCAGGTTCGACGGCTCCGCAGGACAAGGTACTGCTACATCGGCGATGTGTGATAGCCCGAAGTAGAGGGTTAAATGCAGCCCCATCCTGCGCGCCCGCACACATCGCGCAAGACTTGTCTCAACAACCCCTGTGATCGAAGGAGAACCCATGGCCACTGTCGCTGACCTGCTGATCGACTCTCTCGCCGAGTTGGGCGTCAAGACCGTATGGGGCGTGGTCGGCGATGCGCTGAACCCCGTGACCGACGCGATTCGCCGCTCCGATCAGATCGAGTGGATCGGGGTTCGCCACGAAGAGGTGGGGGCCTTTGCCGCCTCGGCCCAGGCTCAACTGACCGGCACCCTCGGGGTGTGCATGGGCACGGTCGGCCCTGGCGGCATACACCTGCTGAACGGCCTATATGACGCGAAGAAGTCGCACGCACCCGTCCTGGCGATCTGCGGTCAGGTGGGCTCGGCCGAGATTGGGACCGACACGTTCCAGGAGGTCAATAACGACGTGCTGTATGCCGACGTGTCGGTCTACTCGCGCACGATCATCAACGCGGAGCACTTCCCAAACGTGCTGGAAGCGGCCGTCAATGCGGCGCTCAACCAGCGTGGGGTTTCCGTGTTGACCCTGCCCGGCGACGTCGGTGAGCTCGAAGTGGACGCGAAGACGCTGAAATTCACGCCGCCGCAGCCCCGCACCGTGCCCTCCCCGGATCTGCTCGCCCACGCGGTGAAGCTGATCGACGACGCCAAGAAGGTCACGATGTTGGTCGGTATCGGGGCCCGACCGGGGCGTGAGAATGTGCTGCGATTAGCCGAGCGACTGCAGGCACCGATGGTGGTCACACTGAAGGCTAAGGACGGCTTCGATGACGACAACCCCTACCAGGTCGGTCAGTCGGGGCTCATCGGCAATCCGGCGGCGCAGCAGGCGTTTGACGACTGCGACGTGTTGCTCATGCTGGGCACGGACTTCCCCTATCCGGAATGGTTTCCCGAGGGTAAGACGGTCATTCAGGTCGACGACCGAGGCGCGCACATCGGGCGGCGCACAGGGGTCGAGTTGGGGCTGGTCGGCGATGCCGGTGACACCGCTGGAGCGTTGGCGGACGCCGTAGCGAAGAAGGGCCGTGGCGCCAAGAAGCACCTGTCCAGCGCGCGGGACAAGTACGAGTCGTGGCTGGAAGGGCAGCAAAGTCTGGCGAAGGCCGACTACGACCGCAAGCGGCTTGGAGTGCTGCGCAAGCATTTCGATAACCGGGGTGACGACATACGGCCTGAGTTGGTGGCTGCTGAGGTCTCGCGCCAGGCCGGCGACGACGCGATCTTCACCGCAGACACGGGTATGTCGACGGTCTGGATGTCGCGGCTGGTGCACTTGCGGGCGGGGCAGCGGTTGATCGGCTCGTTCAACCTGGGTTCGATGGCCAACGCGATGCCCCAGGCTCTGGGTGCTCAAGCATTGGACCGCGACCGTCAGGTCATCGCCTTCTGTGGGGACGGCGGTCTGTCGATGCTGCTCGGGGACCTCATGACACCCGGCCCCTATAACTTGCCAGTGAAGCTGATCGTCTTCAACAACCGGCGCCTGGGTATGGTGAAACTGGAGATGGAGCAGGTGGGGCTGCCGGAGTACGGCACCGAACTGGATAACCCGGACCTGGCGGTGGTGGCTCGGTCGATGGGCTTCCACGGGGTGCGCGTCGAGGACCCCAAGGACGTCGCGGCGGCGGTGGCCGAGGTCTTGGCGCACGACGGCCCGGCTCTCTTGGACGCGGTGACCAACCCCAACGAGGTCTCCCTGCCGCCCAAGCCGACCGTGCAGCAGGGCTTAGGTTTCGGGACGGCCAAGATCAAAGAGGTCCTGGTCTCCGACGCCTAGCCGGCCGGCGGAGCGCTTACCGGTCGTCAGCGGGTCTGCCAGGCCACACCCCAGAAGAAACGCGCACGTGGCCGCCCCAAAACGCCTGGCTTCGCACGTCGGTACAGGTTTGTTCGAGTGCCTGCCACTGATGGGCGTCGATGTCCGACCCACCGGCAGTGGTGAGGGCTCGCGCACCCGCGCGAGCCAGCAGGCTACCGCGACGCGGGCGAGCCATGTCAGCGATGGTGATCCGCGTTCCTGAGTCCAGCAGCGTGGTCGTCGCGCTCCAGGCTGACCGCCATGGGTCGATCAGTGAGAGCGAGTAGGCATAGAGCACGGCGTCGATCGAGCCGAGATCTGCAGGTAGGTCGGAGGCCTTGGGTTGGGTGGCGTCGGATTGA
>JBBQNO010000021.1:0-30724 GCA_038330045.1 Actinomycetales bacterium
GGCGATTCCCACACGGTGGCCACGAGCAGCGGAGCCTTCCAGTCGCGGGCAACGTCGGCGCCGACGTCGACGGCGCGCTCGGAGCCGCCGGTGCCGTTCATGCCGACCACGACGGGCTTGCCCGGCCCAGGCAGCATGTCCGCACCGGATCCGGCGCGGACGACGACCACCGGGCAGCGGGAGTAGCCAGCGACCGAGTAGGCGGTCGAGCCGAGCAGCAGGGCGCCGACCCGGCCGCGACCGTGGCTACCCAAGACCATCATTGAGGCGGTGGTGGACCGCTCACCCAGGGCGACCTTGGCGCTGAACAGCGAGCCGGCGACGTCGACCTCTAGGTCGGGGAAGTCCTTCAGCACCGTGTTGCGGCCCTCGCCAGCAATCTCTTTGGCGTCGGCAATGACATCCTCGTTCTTCCAGAGCCCGCTGCCCGCGTCCTGGGTATACGTGATGCGCTCGGCCGCGTGCAGGATGACCAGCTTGCGACCCTGGTGGTCGGCGGCGCGAGCGGCCCACTGCAGAGCGGCCTCGGAGGGGTCGGAGCCGTCGTAGCCGACGACGATCGGACGAGTGGCTGATACGGATGCCATGGTTGAACTCCTTCGGTTGGGGATGGTGCCCATCGTAGGGTGGCCTGGGGTTGCGTGCCTTAGTCAGACGTGTGCTCGGCCTCTGCCCTCGGGGTGTGAGCACTTGGTGGGGTTGGCCTATTCCGGGCCCGGGAGACCAAATTCTGGTGCTTTTCCGGGCGTCTGTGTGCTCAGCCAGCGCCACCGAGAGCCGAGCAACTATCGCCGCGGCGGCATACCCGCCTACGATGGCAAATATCCCGCAGGTTTTCGCTTACAGCGACCGCGCTAGCCCCATGCCTGTTCTCAAGCGCACCGATGCGCCGCAGTGATTACCTCGCCAGCGTCGGCGAACCTCACGGATACATCCGCGCCTTGCCGATTCACGGAGTTTCATGTCCCCGAATGCCCCCAGCCAAACCATTGACGAGCAACCGCTGACCGAAGACGAGTTCTCGGTCCGCAGCGCGCTGCGCAACCCCAAACGCCTGCGCATCGAGTTGCTCGCCGGCCTGGTGGTCGCGCTCGCGCTGATCCCGGAGGCTATATCTTTCGCCATCTTGGCTGGCGTGGACCCCCGGGTCGGGCTGTACGCGGCGTTCACCATGGCCGTCACGATCTCTTTCGTGGGCGGTCGCCGGGCCATGATCTCCGGGGCCACGGGTGCGATCGCGCTGGTCATCGCGCCCGTCGCTAAGGAGTACGGGATCGACTATCTGATCGCGACGGTACTGGTGGCCGGGGTGCTGCAGATCGTGCTCAGCCTGCTGGGGGTCGCCCGGTTGATGCGATTCCTGCCGCGCAGCGTGATGGTCGGCTTCGTCAACGCCTTGGCCATCCTGATCTTCACCTCCCAGATCCCGTATCTGATCGGCGTCCCGTGGCTCGTGTACCCGATGCTCGCCGTGGCGCTGCTGATCCTGATCGGACTGCCTCGCCTGACCACGGCTATCCCGGCGCCGCTCGTGGCCATCGTCGGCCTCACCGTCGTCGCGGTCTTGATGGCGATTAACGTGCCGACCGTCGGCGACCAGGGTGAGCTGCCCGACTCACTGCCCAGCTTCTTCATCCCCGACGTTCCGTTCACGCTGGAGACGCTGCAGATCATCGCGCCCTACGCCTTCGCGATGGCCCTCGTCGGCCTTCTCGAATCCCTGATGACCGCAAAGCTCGTCGACGACGTGACCGACTCGCACTCCGACAAGAGCCGCGAAGCATGGGGTCAAGGCACCGCAAACATCGTCTCCGGGTTCTTCGGTGGCATGGGCGGTTGCGCGATGATCGGCCAGACGATGATCAACGTCAAGGTCTCTGGCGCTCGCACCCGCATCTCCACCTTTAGCGCGGGCGTCTTTTTGCTGGCCCTGGTCGTCGGCCTCGGCGACCTCGTCGGCACCATCCCGATGGCCGCTCTGGTTGCGGTGATGATCATGGTCTCGGTCGGCACGATGGACTGGCACAGCGTGCACCCAGCAACCTTGCGCCGTATGCCGTTCAGCGCCACCACGATCATGGTCAGCACGGTCGCCGTGACCGTCTACACCCACAACCTCGCCTACGGCGTGATCATCGGCGTCGTCGTCGCGATGGTCTTCTTCGCCCGCCGCGTCTCGCACTTCACCGAGGTCGTCGACATTGCCCACCCCGACGACGACACCCGGGTGTATGCCGTCCGCGGCGTCCTGTTCTTCGCCTCCAGCAACGACCTGGTGTTCCAGTTCGACTACGCCGGCGACCCCAAGAACATCGTGATCGACCTGAGCGACGCGCAGATCTTCGACTCCTCGACCGTCGCAGCCCTAGATGCCATCGAGTTCAAGTACCGCCAGCGCGGCAAGAACGTCGAGATTGTCGGGCTGAACGAGGTCAGCCAGGCCTGGCACGGCAAACTCACCGGCCAGTTGGGTGCCCCAGAGTAGGCGTTTTCCACAGGCGCTCGGGTGTGACAGTGGCTTCTGCCATAGTGGACACATGTTCGATAACCAGCCGCCAAGTAGTGGCGGGCCGCTACCTGGCGACGGAGGCGGGCCTAGCTCTGAATCGGCATGGCTTCCACCTGGATTGGCCTTAAAAGAGCACGTCTCGGCTGGGGTTGATGCCGTAGTGGGGGCCACCACAGCGGCGGGCCCGGTGATGCCGCGTTTCAGCAGCTGCGAACTAGCCGACGGCCTCGCAGACATCGACCGTATGCGGGCCCATACGGAGACGCTGACGTTGCACGTGGTGATGGAATCGTTGGATCGCGGTCTACACACTGACACGGGATTGAGTGCCCATAACTGGTTGGCTCTGTGTTGCCCCTGGCTGGCACCGCCTGCGGTGGGCGATTTGGTCATGGTGGCCCAGGGTTTGGCTCATCCTCTACATAGCGAATTGCGCGAGCGTGTGCTGGCGACCGAGTTGTCGGTACGCCGGGCTGCAATGGTGTTGCGTGCGTTGGGTCGGGTCAAACCCTTCATGGGTACCGAGCCCGCCGACGGCACCGCCGGAGACGTCGACGCCAGAAGCGAATACGAGAAGGCTGTGGACTCTTTGCTGGGGGTTGCGGGCACCGCTGCATTTTCGGAGAAAGACCACGAAATCCGTGAGAAATCTATCCACGAGTTGCGGGGGGTGAACGAGTCTTCGCTGGCTGACGGGTCGCTGATCCGGTTCATCGTCAACGCCGACACCGAGTGTGCTGCCTTAATCCGGTCCATCTTGACCTCGCCGTTGGCCGCGCCGTGCACGGATGCTGACGGCCCGGATGAGCGGACAGCGCCCCAACGCCGGCATGACGCGTTGTTCACCGTCCTCAAGCGTGGCGTGGCTGGGGGCGACAGTGCCCCCACGACCCCTAAAGCGACGGTGAACGTGACTATCGCGTGGGATGTGGTCGAGCGGACTTTCACCGGCACCGGTAGGACGGAGACCGGGGATGTGCTGTCTCCGGAGACGGTGCGGAAGATGGCCTGTGATGCCGAGATCATACCCATCGTGCTCGGAACCGACCGCGAAATCCTGGAGATGGGGCGGGCGAGGCGGTTGGTGACGCCTGGGCAGCGCCGGGCGCTGCACCACCGAGATAAGCACTGCACGTTCCCCGGGTGCACCGTGCCCGCGTCCTGGTGTGACAGTCACCACGTGGTGCATTGGGCCGCGGGCGGGCTCTCAGACTTGTCGAACTATGCCTTGTTATGCGGGCGACACCACAGCATCGTCCACGACAAAAAGCTAACCGCCACCGTGGAACCACTGGGTGTGACGTGGCACGTCTAACTGGCCTGCCCCACCACTGGCCACCCATGGCCGGGGTGGGGTCGTGCCCTCGAGAGGCCGTCAGACTTGGGTTCGCAGGTCGCACACGGTGAGCCGTTGGAAGACGCGAATCCGGTTAGGCAGTTCCAGAACTAGTGCGGCCGAGGTGTCGGCCCGGTGCTGGGGTCAAGTCTGATCTGGGCAATGGTGCTACCCGCGGCGAACCGTTGTCGGCTGTGGACTGGCTACGGATTGCGGGACTCGTCTTCATGCATGGCGATGTACCGATAGGCACCGTGGAATATCGCCATTTCCCTCCGTCCGGCCGAGTCACTTCTGAGCGTTCGCCCTGCTGCCATGAGCGGACTTGGAACGGACGATGGAGCGTTAGCCGAGATGGGCAAAGGCTTCGTATGACGACTGGGCGCCTTCTCGGGTCGCGGCCAGGGCTGCGGCCTCGGCGGCACGTTTCGACGCCTCAGCCAGCGATGCCCCCTCAGCCATTCCGTGGGCTAAAGCCCCGGTAAAAGCATCACCGCACCCGGTGGTGTCGACCGCATCGACCTTCGGCGATTCGATCGCGATGACTTCAGCGACGCCTTCGCCGTCCGACGACGTCTGACCATCGAGCACGACTGCGCCGTCCGCGCCCAAAGTGACCACAACTCGGTGTATGCCGAGGTCGACGAATCCGCTCAGGGCTGCCTGCCAGTCGGCTTCGATATCGCTTCGGCCTAGCACCAACTCGGCCTCGCTCTTGTTCACCAGCAAAACGTCGACGTGCTCTAACAGCGCGTCGGGCACGTCGGCATACGGTGAGAGGTTCAGCAGCACCTTTGCCCCGGCCACTCGGGCATGTTCTGCGGCCGATTGCACCGCCGCCAACGGCACCTCCAGAGACAAACAGACGACGTCGGCGCGATCAAACTGCTCCGACGTCAGCGAATCGGCTATGACCGCCCCGTTGGCCCCGGGGGAGACGATAATGGTGTTTTCGCCAGCCTCGTCGACCACGATCATGGCTGAGCCGGTGGCGTGGTCGGGGTCGCGCTTCACTCCCGAGACGTCCACCCCAGACTCACTGGCCTGTTCGAGCAAAAACGCACCGTTGGCGTCATCGCCGATCGCCCCGATCAGCCGTACCTGCGAGCCCAACGTCGCCGCGGCCACCGCCTGATTTGAACTCTTGCCGCCAGGAGCGGTCACCAACTCGGAGCCGTTCAACGTCTCACCCGGCTCGGGGAAGCGGTCCACGCGCACGGTCAAGTCGGCATTCAACGAACCGAACACCACGACCTGACCCGCGTCACCCGATGCCGCGCTCACAGCTCGACCTCGCCAATCCGCTCCAACGCATCCACGATCAGATTCCAGAACTTTCCGTGGTCCAACTCCACCGCCACCGAGGTGGTGCAGCCCGCCGGAGCCGGAGCCCGGAAGTCAGCGACCGTCATACCCGTGGTCAAAGCGCCCCGCAACTCGATGTCCACGGGAGTGCGCCGAGTGGTTATGACCGACGGGTCGATCACGTAGGCCACCGCGCACGGATCGTGCACCGGCGGCGAATCGAAGCCCTGAATGTCTTTGTATACGCCACCGAAGAACTCAAGGAGCTCGACCGCGAACTGTGACGGCCCGGTCCCGAGCGCCGCGATCCGCTCCACGACCTCCGGAGTCGCCAACGCTTGGTGGGTCAGATCCAGACCGACCATCAGCACCGGCCAGCTCTCGTTGAAGACGATGTGCGCGGCCTCGGGGTCGATCGCAATGTTGAACTCAGCCACCGAGCTGTAGTTACCGGCGTGGTAGCCGCCACCCATCAGGACGACCTCCTTGACGCGCTCCGCCAGAGCCGGTTCCTTGCGGACGGCCATCGCGATGTTGGTCAGCCCGCCCGTCGGCACCAGAGTGACCGTCTTCGGCTCGTGCGCCATCACGGTCTCGATGATCAGGTCGACCGCATGCTGCGACTCGACCTGCTGGGTTGGCTCGGGCAGATCCGGCCCGTCCAGCCCGGACTCCCCGTGGATCTCGGCTGCGACGGTGATCTCGCGAACCAGCGGACGCTCACACCCGGCGGCGATCGGGACTCCCGTCATCCCAGCCACGCGCGCGACCGATAACGCGTTGTGGGTGACCTTGGCCAACGTTTGGTTGCCGACCACCGTCGTGATCGCAAGCAACTCGATCTCGGGGCTCCCGTAGGCGAGGAACATGGCGAACACATCGTCGTGACCGGGATCGCAGTCAAGAATGATTTTGGTGGGCATGGTGTCAGTTCATCATGAGTTGGCGATATGTCGCTCGCTCACTGCCTGCCGAAACTCGGCGTTTTTCACTAAGTGATCTGAATAGATCACTTCTTGCATTTCGATCGGCTGCCTCTTTGGGGAGGCGGTCGCGCGTCATCGACATAGATGCAACATATGTCGCTTTATGCCGTGTGAGCGCGTCTTGGCTTCGCTAGGCCGAACTAAGCCCTTT
This sequence comes from Actinomycetales bacterium, assembly GCA_038330045.1. Taxonomy (GTDB): domain Bacteria; phylum Actinomycetota; class Actinomycetes; order Actinomycetales; family Dermatophilaceae; genus Ornithinicoccus. The sequence goes on from JBBQNO010000021.1 coordinate 6,288, forward strand.
CGTTTACTGTGAATACTCCGAGTGAAAGTAGGTCACATGCGACGTGGACGTCATTGGATTCTTCCTGGACCCAACGCCACCCTTGAGTTGCGCCGTCGCGCCGTCCTCAAGGGTGGTTTCGGGATGGCCACGACAGCGGCTCTCATCGACCTCGTTAAATCGAGTCAAGAGGTCACGAAACCTGAGCCTGAGGTTGAACCCGACTCGGTGCTGCATCGCCGGGGCGACAACGGCCCCGCCGTGCTGGAGTTGCAGGAGCAGCTGTCCTCGACCGGCTACTGGCTCGGCACCCCAGACGGTGGCTTCGGGCACCTCACGCAGCAGGCCGTGTACGCGCTCTAAAAGACTCACGGTCTGGTGCGTGACGGTATTGCGGGCCCCAACGTGCGCGCCGCCGCGGCAAAGAACTACGCGCCGTCCCCGGTCGGTGGGGGCAACCTCATGGAGATCCACCTCAAGCAGCAGATCATCCTGGCGGCCCGGGGCGGCAAGACGACGTTTGTGCTCAACACCTCGACCGCTAGCGGCGAGCGTTACGAGTTCAAGGGGCAGTGGTACACGGCCCGCACCCGCACCGGCGACTTCAACGTTCGGTATGTCGACGGGACCAGCTGGCGTCAGGGCGAGTTGGGCAAAATGTGGCGTCCACAGTTCTATTCGGGGAACTACGCCATCCACGGCTCGGGTTACATCCCGCCATACCCGGCCTCGCACGGTTGCTCACGCGTATCGGTCGCAGCGATGGACATGATTTGGCGAGACGGCCTGATGAGCATGGGAAGCCGCGTCCTCGTCGTCTGATCGGCCGCGCTGAACGGTGTCTAGAGCTGGAGTCGCTGCCCGTGGAGCATCTCGTAGGTGGCGCGGCAGGCCTTCGCCACGCCTGCGTCGTGATCGGTCAGCGTGAGGGTCCTCGGCTCGTAGGGGTCAAACCCAGTCGACGCGTGCACCGAGTCGTACCAATACGGAGCCCACACGCCGTCGCTTGCTCGGGGCCCCGCCGGCCACGACAGCATCGCGTCGGTGAAATCGATCCCGAGCCGCTCACAGACCCAGCGCAGATATGCCGCCGGGTCGCCCAAGAAGTCCGTCGCGTCGATGACGGGCACGTCAAGCCCAGCCCGCTGCCACTGCTCCCACAGTCGTGCCTGCTGAGGTATGCCGATGTCTTCGGGCTCGCACGTCTCCCGAGACCGCACGTAGGACGCGACCACCTGCTCTGGGTCGCGAATGAGCAGCACGTTGCAGAAGGCGTGGGTCCACGAGAGATCGTCGTCGGGCAGCATGTGATGGCTCATGTGCTTGGCATAGGCGACGCTGATGCCGTCGCTGGCTGGCGCAGTGAGTCCGTCGACGACAGCGCCGAAGTCGGTCGGTTGGGACGCGATGACCTCGTCGCGGCCCGGGTGATCTATCCCCGTCCGCGCGAGGTATGCCGCGTAGAACGGCTCGTCGACCACCGCAGTGTCGGGGCGGTTCTGCCAGGCGCGCATCATGGCCGTCGAGATGTTGCGGGGTCCTGACCACATCGCCACGCGCGTGACGGGGAGGGCTTCAGTGGGTTGGCTGGCGGGGGTCATAACGACTGTTCTTCCGCGACATCGGCGGCGGCGTGCTCTGCATTCAAACGTTGAAGTTCGGTGACCATGGGCCCACGCTTGCCGGTGCCGATCGTGCGTCCATCGACCACGGTCACCGGCACGACGCCAGCGAAGGTGCCGGTGACAAAAGCCTCTTTGGCGCTGTAGACGTCGGTCAACGAAAAGGTGCGCTCGCGGGCGGGTATGCCGGCCCTTCGGCATACCCGAAGAACGTTGGCGCGGGTGATGCCATGCAGGCAGTAGCGCCCGTCCGAGGTCCAGACCTCGTCAACCTTCTGGCCGGTCACGTCGTCGTCCCGAGCCACCACGATGAAAAAATGGGTGCTGTTGCAGGTGGCGACGAAGCCGTCGGGATCGAGCATGAGCGCTTCGTCGGCGCCCGCGTTGGCGGCCTGGATGCACGCCTGGATGTCGTTGAGTTTGCTGTGCGCGTTGAGGCGCGGGTCCAAGGTGTCGGGGTGCGCGCGGCGGACGTGGGTGGTGAACAGCGTGATGCCACGCTCGACGGTGGCCGGTAGCGCCTCCTTGTGCTCGGCGATGATGACCACGGTGGCGGGCCCGGCGCTGGCGCGCGGGTCTTGGTATGGCGTTGATTTGGGGCCGCGCGTGACCATGAGGCGGATGTGGACGCCGTCGTGCATGTCGTTGGCGGCCAGGGTCGCGTAGATCGCTGCGGTCATCGCATCGCGGCTCATCCCGATGTCGAGCATCAGCGCGGTCGCCCCCTGCCACAACCGGTCGAGGTGTTGCTCTAGGAAGTGCGGATGGCCCCCGTGGACCCGCAGCCCTTCCCAGACCCCGTCGCCGAGGATGAAGCCGGCGTCGAAGACCGAAACCACCGCTTTATCGCGGGGCAGCAGGTCGCCATTGACCCAGATTTTGATCGCGGTGTTGCGTTGATCTTCCTCATAGCTGTGGGTGCCGAGCGTCATGGTGAGCACCCTAGCCAGGACCGACTCCGCCAGGCTAGAGGTGCCCGATACCACACTGATACCATCACAGAATGTCTCTGACGCTGCGCACTGACGACGAACTAGACCATGCGCTGGGTGCGCTCGCGGTAGCCGAGAGCTCCTCGCGCCAAGACGTCATTCGGCGCGCGGTGCTGGAGCGATACGAACTGACCGTCCACACCACCCGCGTCGAGGACAGCTCGTCGCGCATGATGAGCACGTGGGGCGACGTCCTCGATCGGCTCGGCAGCGTGTGAGTGACGCAGCGTGTGAGTGACATCGAATACTTAACCCTGGAGGACGCCTTAGCGCTGGTTCGCGCTTTGGGTATCGGCCCTGTCACAGATGTGGGATTGCTGGACTCGGCGATGGGGCGGCCCCGCTCGAGCGCGTATGGCGAAGATGCCTACCCCACGTTGGAGGACAAGGCAGCTGCCCTACTGCACTCGTTGGCACGCCACCCCTCCCTTGCTGGGGGAAACAAATGTCTCGCATGGCTAGCGACGGTGACTTTCGTCGACCTCAACGGTTTCGAAGTGGGCCTGTCCGACGACGAAGCTCTTTCGTTAGTCATAAAGATTTTGAAGGGAGAACTGAACACCCCCGATATTGCGTTGAAGCTCACCAGGGCTATGTCGCCGGACGGACCTTTGGATCAGGTGCTCGACGCTGAGTTGCCGAAGTATGCCGATGCGCTCCATCGTCTCGGGCAAGCCGCCACGTCGCCGGCAAGCATTTGACGTGTATCAGCCCTGCAGATTTGTTGGCGCTCGAAGCTACGGTGATTGAGTGGGGATAACGGTGCGCGCGACCAGTTGGGCGCGTGCAGCCAGCGACGACCAGATCACTGCCGTTGTCGGGCCGGCCTCGATGGCGCGCGGGCGGGCGTATGCCGATTCCGGGGCGATCCAGACCCTGATTGAGCGTGCCGACGGCCAGGTGTTGCTGGGCACCGTCACCGGAAGCGGCCGCAACCTCTACCAAACGATCGTCGAAGTCTTCGAGGCCAACCCCAGGCAGCTCTTCACCGGTCGATGCAGCTGTCCGATGAGCTACAACTGCAAACACGTCGCCGCCGTGGTGCTCGCAGCCCGAGACGCCGCCATCCAGCGGACACCGGTTGCCGATTGGGAAGAAACCCTGCGGCCACTGGTCGGTACCCCGGCCACCGAAGCAGCCGTCGATCTGCCCCTCGCTGCCTTCGAAGTGAACCTGGTCCCAGGTCAACCGCGATCCCGCGGAGCGACCGCCGAGCGCATCGAGTTGCGTCCCCTCAAACAGGGACGGACCAAGCGATGGGTCCGCACCGGCGCCAGCTGGACCGACCTGGGTAGCCCGTGGGGAAGGGGAGGGGTGCGCCCAGATCACCAAACGCTGATCGCCGACGTGCTGACGCTGTTCCGCGGGACCGCCTCCGGCCAGCACTACGGATACAACAACGCCACCGTCCACCTCGACGACCTCGGCCCCGGCGCGTGGCCGTTGCTGCGGCGTGCGCTCGTGCTGGGTATGCCGCTTGTCCCCGGCTCGGAGGTCGGCGCGGTCAGACTGCACGAGGGCGCCGCCAGACTGGCGTTGGACGTCAGCCGTCAGGGCGACGGCGGGTTAGTCGTCCGCTCTCAGATCCTGCTGCACGACGAGCCGATCGAGGGCGCTGTCGTGGTTTTGGGGTCGCCCGCGCACGGCGTTGCCGTGGTAGACGACGAAGAGTGCCTGCACCTCGTGGCGTTGGCTGACGCACCGCCCGAAGCTCTCGCGGCAGTGGTGGCCGCCGACCAGCCGATCCGTGTGCCTGCGGCTGATGCTCAACGCTTCCTTGACCTGTACTACCCGGTGCTATGCCGCCAGGTCGCCATCGGTTCCTCGGACGCCAGCGTGGCCTTGGCCGAGGTGGTGCCGCCGCGCGTCGAACTCGCCGTGAGCTTCGAAGAGGGACATCGGTGCACCCTGGTCTGGGGCTTCGTCTACGGCGGGGCCCTGACCGACGACCAGGCAGCGAGTGAAGAATCGACCGGCACCGGGACACGGGTTGCCCTCGAGTACGCGCCCGACGATCCACCCCGCGATCTGGAGGCCGAGCAGGCGTTGCTGGGCAGCCTGGTCGAGTTGGCGCCCATGCCCGCGCTTCAACACCGAGCCGCGACGGGGGCGATGCACCCCACGCCGACCGCCACGCTGACCGGTCTGGCGACGGCGACCTTCGCGGCCGAGGTGCTTCCCCGCCTACAGGAGCGCAAGGACGTGGCGTTGACCGTCTCGGGCGAGCCTGCGGCATACGTCGAGGCCGAGACCACACCGATCGTGCACCTGCAGACGCTGGAGGCCCCCGACGGCGGGCAGCAGAGCGACTGGTTTGACCTGCACGTCACCGTCAGCGTGGCTGGCGAGCACGTGCCGTTTGCTCCACTCTTCGCCGCGCTGACCGCGGGGGAGGACGTGATGCTGCTGGACTCGGGCACGTGGTTCACCCTCGACCGGCCCGAGTTGCAGTCGCTGCGCACCCTCATCGACGAGGCCCGCGAGCTCAGCGACCCCGGCTCGGACACGTTGCGAGTCAGCCGATACCAGGTCAGCTTGTGGGAAGAGTTGATGGCGCTTGGGGTCGTCGATGAGCAAAGTGAACGCTGGAGTCGAGCGGTCAACGGGATGCTGGGCCTCGGGCAGGCCGAGCCACCCGAGGTCCCGGAGGCGCTGGCAGCGACCTTGCGGCCGTATCAACAGGAGGGGTTTGCCTGGCTGTGCGCCCTCTGGGATGCGGGTCTCGGTGGGGTGTTGGCCGACGACATGGGGCTCGGTAAGACGGCGCAGACCCTGGCGCTGATGGTGCGTGCTCAAGAGCAGGGCCACCTCGAGGAGCCGGTTCTCGTGGTCGCGCCGACCAGCGTGGTCGGCACCTGGGTCGACGAGGCGGCCAAGTTCGCCCCCGGCCTGGTGGTCCGACCCGTCACCTCGACGCTCAGCCGGCGGGGGCATACCATCGCAGAGGCGGCGTCCGGCGCGCACATCGTCGTGACCTCGTACACGCTACTGCGACTAGAGGACACGGCATACCGCGAGGTCGGCTGGTCGGGGGTGGTGCTCGACGAGGCCCAGTTCGTGAAGAATCACCGCTCGAAAACGTACAGCGCCGTCCGCCGACTCGGGGCACCGTTCACGCTCGCCATCACCGGGACCCCGCTAGAAAACTCGCTGATGGACCTGTGGTCGATGCTGTCGCTCGCCGCCCCTGGCCTGTTCCCGAAGCCGGAGGTGTTCGCTCAGCGATACCGCAAACCCATCGAAAGCGGCGAAGCCCCCGATCAGCTTGCGATCCTGCGCAAGCGCATCCGCCCCTTCATGCTGCGGCGCACCAAAGGCGACGTCGCGCCCGAGCTGCCGCCCAAGCAGGAGCAAACCCTGCACATCGAGCTCAGCGCGGCGCATCGCCGGATCTACCAACAGCACCTGCAGCGTGAGCGGCAACGCGTCTTGGGGTTGCTCGACGACCTTGACCGCAACCGGGTCGCCATCTTCCGAGCGCTCACCGCGCTGCGCCAGATGGCCCTTGACCCCTCTTTGGTCGATGAGGCGTATGCCGGCAAAGCCACCTCGGCGAAGATCGACGCGCTACTGGAGCAGGTGCAGGAGTTGGCAGCCGAGGGGCACCGCGCGTTGGTGTTCAGTTCGTTCACCGGGTTCCTGGCGCTGGTGCGCGCGCGACTCGACGAAGCCGGCATCGGGTATGCCTACCTCGACGGCCGCACCCGGAACCGTCCGGAGCGGATCAAGAGTTTCCGCGAGGGCGACGACCCGGTGTTCTTGATCAGCCTCAAGGCCGGTGGCTTCGGTCTGACGCTGACCGAAGCCGACTACGTCTTCGTGCTCGACCCCTGGTGGAATCCCGCTGCCGAAGCCCAAGCCATCGATCGCACCCACCGGATCGGTCAGACCCGATCGGTCATGGTCTACCGGATGGTCTCGATCGACACGATTGAAGACAAGGTCGTGGCGCTGCAGGAGCGCAAACGGGAACTCTTCGCGACCGTCATCGACGACGGGGAGTTCACCTCCGGCGCACTGACACCGGACGACATCCGTAGCCTGCTCGAGGTGTAGGGCTTGGCGGCGTGGTCCTTGAAGGGCACTGCTGGCATCACGGTCGGCGCGTCTGTTCATCTGCCGCCGACACGCCCGCGAAAAGCGGCTCAATCGTGCACGTGCGCGATTGGGCCGGTCGATCTCGGGTGTGTCGCGGGACCGCGCGCGCTCAAACGTGTCGTGGGCCGATCTATTCACTGCTGACAGGCTTTGGTTCCCAACCTATAAGTCGACTTTGGCTCACGATCCGATTTCTTCCTAGCCACGCGACTGTGAACTAGGCGCGTGTGTCACCGGGGAGCAAGTTTTCACGCACTAAGCGATTGAGCCAAGTCAGGCGCAGGGCCTGGCGGCGCTGGTCCTTGAAGGGCACTGCTGAGGTGATTTCATCGTCGGGTGATATTCACAGTGTCTGGGATGAGCGAGTCGGCCTGGCCCGACGAGAGTCCGCCGACGCCGACGCAATACAAGGGAGTAACGACGAGAGGCGAGCGCTGCGGCACACGATCTTTCTGAGGAGAAAAGTGCATGAGCCTGGGCAGTCGAAACGGGCTAAACCTGGGTGTGCGTGCCCGTGGGCTTATGGGTGTCTGCGACCGTGCGCACCGCGTATCAGATTATGCCGTTGCTGGTCTGACCTATTGCGTCGAGCGCCCTCGCCTACCGGCGGCTTCGTCGCCCCTACACAACGTCCGGGGACGTCCCGTTCACTCCTTAAGATTCGGTCACTCCTTGGCTGATGAGGCCGCGATCGGGCTGATGATTCGGAAGCGTCGGCCCGTAATGGTGTGCGGTGTGATTCGGACGAAGCGCGGCTTGGCCCCGCGCTGCCACGGCGCAAGCGGCAAGGCCGCATCGCTGAGCAACTCTTCGATCCGGTGACCCTCCGAGGCCTCGCCGCGCAGCACGACACTCCACGCAATCGCGGCGCCCCCCTCAGCGACCTCGCCCCCATCCACGTCAAGCCCATCGACTTCGAAGGCGACCTCGCAGCGCAGCGTGGACGTGAGGAGGCCGCCCGCGTTCGTTCGATAGACCACTGTGCCGTGGTCAACGACATGGTTGACCGGGAAGATATCGGGGGCCCCGTCGGTGACCACAGCGACCCGGCCGACGCTGGCACCCCGCAGAAGCTCCCAGCACACCGAAGGGGTCAGATGCTCGACGGCATCGGGCCCGTCGTCGTGGCTACCGTCGTCGTGGTGCGGAGTGGAGTCCATGAGTCCACGATCCGCCAGCGTCGGCGTTCGCGACAGAGTCCAAAGTCCCGGTCCACGCCGCCCTCGTGCGCGTCTAGCCTCCGTGAGCGCGGTCGGCACGGCGTTCGGATCAGTCGGGCGGTTCGCGCAAGGAACGGTGTTCAGGCGAGGTGGGGGTCTCCGCACCATCGAAGAGGTGCGTGCCCAGCACAGCGGCTTGGGTCCGTCGCTGCAGACCGAGTTTGGCCAAGATGACCGAGACGTAGTTCTTGACGGTCTTCTCAGCCAACCCCAGTCGGTCCCCGATCTGACGGTTGGTCAGACCTTCGGTGATCAGCGACAGCACTCGCTGCTCTTGCGGGGTCAGCAGGTCGAGTTGGCGTTGACGTGGGTCGCCGCGCCGCAGTCGGTCCCTGGCCCGAGCGGTGGCAGCGGGGTCGAGCAACGACCTGCCGGCCGCGACGAGCCGGATGCCGTCGATGAGCCCGGACCCGCTGATCTGCTTCAGCACGAACCCGGCGGCACCGGCCATGATGGCCGCCACTAGGGCGTCTTCGTCGTCGTAGGAGGTGAGGATCACGGCCTGGACGGAAGGGGCTTGGGCGCGCACCTCACGGCATACCTCGATGCCGGAGCCGTCTGGGAGCCGGGCGTCGAGCACGGCAACGTCGGGCAGCAATTTAAGAATCTCCTGCTGGGCGTGCGCGGCAGTGCCGGATTCGCCCACGATCTCGACGTCGGACTCGGCGCTGAGCAGATCGTGCAAACCGCGTCGGACCAACTCGTGGTCGTCGAGCAGGTAGACCCTGATCGTCTCGATAGGTGCGCGGTCGGCGCCCTCTTCGCCTTCATCCACGTCCACCATCTTGTGACCGTATCCAAGGCGCAGGGCGGCGACTAGGGACCTTGTGCCCTCGACCTGTGACCGGGCGCGAACCGACCCAATCGTCGCAACGTGAGTCCATGTCGGCACCGGCCAGCGGCTGGGCCGAGTCGCTTGACGCCGAAAGGCCGCGCGAAGGAGCCCAGTTACGTGCCGGTGGCTAGGACCCCCGAGTCGAAGGTGTCCACGGTGTCCTGCACGTGCACCCCAAGACGCTGCGTTATCGCCTTCAACCGATCAGCGAAGTGGGTGATCTCGACCTCAGCGATCCGGACGTGCGATTGGCGCTGAGCCTGCAACTTCAGGTCCACGCGCGCTCGGAGCGTCCCGCCGTGCGCGACTAGAGGTCGATCGTGACCCGACGGACCCCAGCGATGGCGGTGGCCGCCGACCGCGCCAGGTGCTCCTGGCGGGCGTCCTGCGGGCCAGCGATGCGCACCAAACCCAGCCTCACCGAGATGGTCCACTCCGGGTGGCCCGAGCCGGTCAGCGCTGAGCCTACGGCGCTCTCAATATCCTGATCCGAGGTATGCAGGCAGCGCAGGATGTCGCTACGGCTCACGACCCCGATCAGCGCGTTGTGCTCCACCACGGGTAGAGACTTCCACCCACGTTCGCCCATCAGTCGGGCCACGTCCGCGACGTCGGTTGTTGGCTGGACGACGTGCGGATCGGGCGTCATCACCGCGTCCACATCCACGGGCCATGGCGTTGAAGGGCTGGGGCGAGGCATCAGGGTCGCGCGGGCGTCGGGCTCCAAGCCCACACGCAGCACGTCGGCCTCGGTCAAGATCCCGACCACCTGTCGATGGTCGTTCACGATCGGAACGCTCGAGATCGAGGCCGTAACCAACACGTCGATAGCCTCTTCGAGTGAGGTTCCGATCGTTAAAGAGTGCGCAGGTGAGGTCATGACGTCTCGGACGAGCACAGTGGGCTCCTTGGTTGAGCGGGTAGTGAGGTCAGTGTGCCGTACGAGGTCAGCGGCTGAATTTCTCGGGCTGCGCGTTGGACAGTCTCGTCATATCGTAAAAGTCCTTCATCGATCTAAGGAGTTTTATGTCTGACAACCCACGCGCTCAGCGTTTTGCCGATGCCCTGCAGTCTCTAGAGAAGGGCGACGAGGAAGCGCTGCTAGGCCAGTTCGGCGATGGTGCCGAACTGAAGAGGCCCGAACGCAAGCACGGTCCCGGCAAAGAGGCCGCTGCGTCGACCTTCTGGCAGCAGTACTTGTCCGAGTTCGACAGCATCGCCACCGAGTTCGATCGCATCGTCGAATCCGGCGACGAGGCAGTGCTCGAATGGCATTCGACCGGCAAACTCGCCACCGGACGCGACATCGACTACGCGGGGGTCTCACTGTTGACCTTCGATGGCGACTCGGTGAGCCGATTCGCGACGTACTACGACACCGCCGCGTTCATCGAGCCGACCACCAACTAAGCCAGGACCTGGGTTAGTCCAACTCACCTGCGGCCCACAGATCAGGCCCGAACACCTCGTACCGAATGCGGTCGCTCGGCACTCCTCGCCTCAAGAGGGTTGACCGGACCATCCGCATGAAGGGCAGTGGGCCGCAGGTGAACACCTGGACGCCGTCGGGCAGCGGCACTTCGCTGAGGTCCATGTACCCCGTCTGCGCATCGTCGCCAGCTCCGCTCGCATCCTCATACCAGGTGTATGCCGTGAAGTCGTCGATCTGTCGGCCCACGTGACGCACGGTCTCGCGCAGCGCGTGGTCCCCGGGGGCGCGATCGGCGTGGGCGACGATGACGGGGCGTCGGGGCTGAGTGCGCGCGATGTGCTCGACAATGGGCAACACCGTCGTCACCCCGGCGCCGGCGCTGGCCAGCAACAGCGGGCTCTCGTCGTCGGCGATCACAAAGTCACCGGCGGGCACGCTGACATCGAGTTCGTCGCCGATGTTCAGCTCGTCGTTCATGAAACTGGAGACTCGCCCATCGGGGGCACCGTCCACGCCTCGCACCCGGTTCACGGTGATCTGAAGACGCGTGCCGGATGCGGTAGAAGACACGGTGTACTGGCGGGGTTGGCGGTCGCCGTTGGGGAAATCGACGAACACCGACACGTACTGACCAGGGGCGATCTGCGGCAGCGGCTCGTCGTCTACGGGCTCCATCACGACCGAGACGATGTCGTGCGCCTCTTCGATTTTGCGCACCACTCGATAGGTTCGTAGGGGATGAGCCGGGTCCACGGAGCGCTCGGTGTAGATGCGGGATTCGTGGGCACCGAGCTGCATCGCAAAGAGCCAGTAGACCTCGCTCCACGCGTCCGCAACCGCTGGCGTTACAGCGTCGCCGAGGACCTCGGCGACCGCGCCGAGCAAGTAGTGCCCGACGATGGTGTACTGCTCCGGTCGGATCCCCAGCGATACGTGCTTGTAGGCGATCGTGCGCAGCACGTGGTCGAACGAGGGGGCATTCGGGTCGATCAATTGCACGGCATACGCGACCACCGAAGCCGCCAACGCTTTGCTCTGCTCGCCGGTGGCCTGGTTGCCGTGGTTGAAGATCCGGAGCAACTCGGGGTGATCGGCGAACATCGCCGGGTAGAACCGGCCGGTGATCTCCTCTGCATGCTGGGCCACGACAGCCGCGGTCGCTTCGACCACACTTTGCGCGCTCGGGGACAAAAGACTTGGGGCGGGGGGAGCTTCGACTGACATGTAGATTCCTTTCGTCGGGCGGATCTACCGGATAGGCAGATGACCGTCATGCGCGCCCTTACTGCCTTTGCGGCGAGGGAGAGCGCGCACAACGGTCGCCAGGGGGTATGCGGATCTGTCGCCTTAGTCGACGACCATCACCGGGGACGTGGTCTGGTGCAGTACGCCGAGCGTCGTGGACCCCAAGATGGCACCGGCCAGGCTGCCGTGGCCGCGGGTGCCGAGCACCAGCAGTCCGCCCTCGGCGGCTGCAACTAGACCGTCGGTCGGGTGGGCCTGCACGAGGCGCGCCTCGACCTCGATGTCACCGTGCTCGGCCTTGATCTCTTCTAGGGCATCGGCGCTGGTCTTCTCGGCCTTGGCCTTGAAGTCCTTGGTGGCTGCGTCGCCCGATGAGTAGCCAACCGGTCCGCGATTCCAGGGGTCGGGCTCGGCGGGCGACCAGGTGGTGATGAGCACAAGCGGAGCGTTCCACTCTTGCGCCACCTCGACGGCCGTGGCTACGGCGCGACCTGACCCGCCAGTGCCGTTGATACCGACGAACACCGGACGGTCAGGGCCGGGCAGCTCCGCTTTGCCGTCGCGAACGATCACGACCGGGCAGCGCGAGTAGCCGGCGATGGCGTAGGCCGTGGAGCCGAGCAGTGCGGTGCCGATGCGGCCTTTGCCTTGGCTTCCGAGCACCATCATCGAGGCCTGGGTCGACAACTCACCCAGCGCAACCTTGGCGCTGAACAACGACCCGGCGACGTGAACCGGCAGGTCCGGGCACATCTCAGCGACGGTGTCGGCTCCGTGCTGGGCGACCTCTTCGGCCTGCTTGATGACCTCGTCGTTGTTCCACAGGCCGCTGCCTGCGTCCTGCGTGTAGGAGATGCGTTCCGCCGCGTGCAAGATCGTGAGCCTGCGACCTTGGTGCTCCGCGGCGCGCGCCGCCCACAGCAAGGCGGCCTCGGAGGGGGCGGATCCGTCATACCCCACGACAACCGAACGGGCATTCTGCGATGAAGTCATGTGACACCTTTCGTTGGTGTATTACAGGAAGTAGTAGTTTTCTCGTAGTTTCTCACCCCTGCTTATCGCAGGAAGTCAGGCAGGTCAATCATTCGAGCCTGGGGATGCAGTGACACGCGCTCATACGCAAGACTGCTGGGTATGACGCTGACTCACCTCCCGCAATGGCAGGCTCTGCAAGAACACCACACGCAGGTCAAGGATGTGCACCTTCGCGACCTTTTTTCCGAGGACGCCGAGCGAGGCACCCGGCTGACCGCCGAGGCCGGCGGCCTCTACCTCGATTACTCCAAGCACCGGGTCACTGACGAGACCATGGGCTTGCTGCTCGAGTTGGCCAGCGAGCGTGGCGTGGCTCAGCGTCGGGACGCGATGTTCAGCGGCGAAAAGATCAACACCACCGAAGACCGGGCCGTGCTACATACAGCACTGCGAGCGGACCCCGATGCGGTCATCGAGGTCGATGGCGAGAACGTCGTGCCCGACGTGCACACGGTGCTGGGTCGTATGCGGACGTTCGCCGATCAAGTGCGCGGCGGGGAGTGGACTGGTCATACCGGTCAACGCATCAAGAACGTCGTCAACATCGGGATCGGCGGCTCCGATTTGGGCCCCGCGATGGCCTACGGAGCGCTGCGCGACTTCAGCCGGCGCGACATGGAGTTCCGGTTTGTCTCCAACGTCGATGCCACCGATGTGGTCGAGGCGACCCGTGACCTCGACCCTGCGGAGACGCTGTTCATCGTGGCCTCTAAAACCTTCACCACGGTGGAGACGCTGACCAACGCCACGACCGCTCGCGAATGGCTGGTGGCCGCCCTCGGGGATGAGGCCGTCGAGAAGCACTTCGTCGCCGTCTCCACCAACGCCGAGTTGGTGGCCGACTTCGGCATCGACACCGACAACATGTTCGGCTTCTGGGACTGGGTCGGTGGACGGTATTCGTTCACCTCCGCCATCGGCCTCTCGATCATGGTCGCCATCGGGCCGGACGGTTTCGACGACATGCTCGCCGGGTTCCGCGAGATGGACGAGCACTTCCAGGCCGCCCCGTTCGAGCAAAATCTGCCGGTGCTGATGGGGGTCCTAGGGGTTTGGTACAACAACTTCTTCGGGGCCGAAACCCACGCCGTGCTGCCCTACAGCCAATATTTGCAGCGCTTCTCGGCATACCTGCAGCAGTTGGACATGGAGAGCAACGGCAAGTCGGTGACCATCGACGGGTCCCCGGTTGATGTCCAGACCGGGCCCGTCGTCTGGGGTGAGCCCGGGACGAACGGGCAGCACGCTTTCTACCAACTGATCCACCAGGGCACGAAGCTGATCCCGGCCGACTTCATCGGCGTGACCCAGCCGTTCCACACCGGCGAAGGCTCGCTGGGCGATCACCATGACCTGTTGACTGCCAACCTGCTGGCCCAGACCGAGGCGCTCGCGATGGGCAAAACCGCCGGCGAAGTCGAGGCCGACGGCGTAAGCGGGGTGCTGGTGGCGCACAAGACCTTCAAGGGCAACAGTCCGACGTCCACGCTGATGCTGGACGCGCTGACCCCGCACACACTGGGGATGCTCGTAGCCCTGTATGAGCACAAGGTGTTCGTCCAAGGTGTGATCTGGGACGTTAACTCTTTCGACCAGTGGGGCGTCGAGCTCGGCAAGCAGTTGGCCAAGGTCATCGAGCCGGAACTGACGTCGCAGGACGCGCCGGACCTGACCCACGACAGTTCCACGAACGCCCTCATCCGTCGCTATCGGGAAGCCCAGCAGCGCACCGTTTAGCCCACGCGACACGGCCCCGCCATGAGTAGATTTGCGGCCGTGGGCACCCCGCATGAGCACGACGACCAGCGATTCTTCGTCGTCAAAGGTCGCCGCTGGCGTTGCCAGGATCCTGACATCCCGGACGACGTCGCGGAGACCTTGCGCTCCCACCTGGGACGCGGGCGCTCCGCCGTCGGAGTGGCCAAGCGCAAAGGCGAAGACCCTGCGCCATACCGACGGCGGGTTGGTATCGCTAAGCACGGGCTCGGCGAGCGCGGCACTCCGTGGTGGGAGCAATCATTGGACGAAAAGCGAGAACGCTGGGAGCAGGCGCTTACTGAGCTCGAAGCCCTCGACGGCGAGTGACGTGGCCGCCGCATTGTGGCGCGTTGTTCGCATCGCGTATTGCTGCAGCGCGACGCAATGCACACGAGGCGCCGCAACTCGAGCGCATCTGCGGAATGTCGGAGAGCACAAAGCCGTTTAGTATGCAGTGACCTCAGCCGCCCCACCTCCCGGCGCTGTGCCCATTAGCCGAGCTACGGTCGGGTTGCGCAGCGAGCGTGGCCCGATCCTGCTGGCCGTCATGCTCAGCACCGGGCTCGTGGCCATCGACGCCACCATCTTGGCCGCCGCCATCCCGGCGGTGGTGCGCGACCTCGGGGGCCTGAGCCAATTCCCCTGGCTGTTTTCGATCTACCTGCTCGCCCAGGCGGTGTCGGTACCGATCTACGGCAAACTCGCCGACCTCTTCGGCCGCAAGCCGATCATTCTGCTTGGGGTGGGGCTCTTCGTGGTGGGCTCCCTGCTGTGCGGCCTCGCGTGGTCGATGGGGTCGCTGATCGCCTTCCGGGCGCTGCAGGGCCTCGGGGCTGGGGCGGTGCAACCCGTGGGCATCACCATCGTCGGGGACATCTACTCGGTGGCCGAGCGGGCCAAGGTGCAGGGATACTTGGCCAGCGTCTGGGCCATCGCCTCTTTGGTCGGCCCCACGCTCGGCGGCATTTTCGCCGACTACCTGTCGTGGCGCTGGATCTTTCTGGTGAACCTGCCGCTCGGTCTCGTCGCGGCGTGGATGTTGTGGACCCGCTACGACGAAGACCTCGGGCGCTCGAAAGTCAAGCCGCGCATCGACTACTTAGGGGCGTTGCTGCTGCTTAGCGGCACCGGACTGCTGCTGGTCGCGCTGCTGGAGGGCGGCATCTTCTGGGCGTGGGGTTCAGCGATCAGCATCTCGATGTTCGTCAGCTCGGCCGTGCTGATCGTGGCGTTCGTGGTCGTCGAGTCGAGGGTCTCCGAGCCGATTCTGCCGCTGTGGGTGTTCCGGCATCGGGTGGTCAGTGCCGCCATGCTCACCTCGTTGGTGGTTGGGGTGCTACTGCTCGGGCTCACGTCATACGTCCCGCTATTTGCCCAGGGGGTGCTGGGCACGGGGGCGGTCACGGCCGGGTTTGCGCTCGCCGCGATGACTATCGGCTGGCCGATTGCGGCGACTACTTCGGGGCGGCTGTACCTCTCGATCGGCTTCCGCTCCACGATGCTGATCGGCTCGCTAATCGCACTGATCGGAGCGTCGCTATTGTTGACCGTCAACGCCGAAAGCCCCGTGTGGTGGTTGGCAACGCCGTGCTTCGTGATGGGCCTGGGCTTTGGGTATGTCGCCAGCCCGGCGATCGTCGCCGCTCAAGCTGCCGTGCAGCGCAAGGATCGAGGCGTGGCGACCAGCGCGTCGTTGTTTGCCCGGTCGGTGGGTAGTGCTGTGGGGGTCGCGGCGTTCGGAGCGATCGTCAACCACATCGTCGCGGATCGACTCTCCGGTGCCCCGGCCGATGTAGAATCTCTGGCGCCGGGGGTCTTGGACCCCGCCATCCACGCAGTGTTTATGACGTCGGCGGCCGTGGCAGTCGCGCTGGTGATCGCCGCATCGCTGATGCCCAAGAAGGTCGACGAACTCGTCGGCTAGGTGTGGGTCGCTATTAGTTGGTGAGTGTGCGACAGGATTGGGCCCAGGGCCTAAGTTTCGTCACATGCTCAAGGTTGGCGGCTGATCGTCAAGCCTGAATCGGCGGCGTCTTGTGCGTAGGGCACGAGACGTCGAAGGCCGTCACGGGGTGTGCTGCAGGCGTAGGCACCAACACGCGCTCGCCGACAGCCACCTTGTGCGTGTGCGACGTCAGCGCACGCAGCGACGGACCAGCATCAAGTGTCACGTGGTGCAACACATCGCCACCACGGAATTCGATCCGCATCACCACGCCAGCAGCGCCTTGATCGCGCGCGCTCGGTGCCATCGGCAAGCACGAGCGGCAGGACGGTCAGGTCGTGGGGCCGCGTCATGACGTCAACATCACCATCGGCACTGCGTTCCTGGTCGAGTTCTGGGCGGCGTCGTTCAGCTCGATCATCAGCGTATGGAACGGCGTCTCGCCGATGTTCGCAGACTTCTGGGGCAACATGCGCGGCGTCGAATCCGGCCACCCATCGACTCGCGTGGGCGGGAAATACTTCAAGTTCTATCTGCTGTGGCTGACGTTCCCGCCAATGTTCCTGTTGCTGCTGGGCAAGCCGATCGGCCTGATCTTGACCTACGGGGTGCTCGGGGCGTTGTTTATGCCGTTCCTGGCGATCACCCTGCTGGGGCTGCTCAACGGCAAGCGGGTGCCGAAAGAGTTCGCCAACCGTCTGCATACCAACATTGCGCTGGGCGTCACTGCGGTTCTGTTCACCGCGCTAGGGGCCAATCAACTCTGGAGCACGCTGATCGACGCGATCGGATAGCTCGCCGCGCACCTATGCCGACGACACGCCCGTCCTGAGCGGCCACAGCGCGCACGTGAACCCTGGGGCCGATGTTAGCGGGCGCGTCAGCGAGACGACTGCGAGCGTATGCAGCGCGAGCGCAGGTAGCGGAGTGCTCAGCCGACGACGCCGAAGGCCCGAAGGATCGAAAACCCGCCCAAACCGATGGCGACGAGCACCACAATGCCTCCGACGATGTTGGCACCCAGGGTGTTGACGTGCTTGCCCAGCAGGTCTTTGCGGTTCATGACAACCAGCAGGAACACCGCGACGATTGGCAGGATCAGACCGTTGGCGGCCTGAGCAAACACGATGAGCTCGGTGGGGCTGGAGCCGAGAATGGCGAAGGTCACTCCGACCGCAATAATGAGGGCCCAGATGGCCTTGAACTTCGGATCAGCCAAGTCGCGTTTCCACCCAAATGCCCCGGCGGTGGCGTATGCCGCAGCCAGGGGTGCCGTCACCGCGCTGGTAATGCCCGCAGCCAGCAGACCGAAGGCGAAGAAGTACTTGGCGCTCTCGCCGAGCAACGGCTCGAGAGCTGCAGCCATGTCGGCCGCGCTCTCAACGCCCCGACCAGTGGAGAACAACGCAGCAGCGGCCGTCGTCAGCACGGCGATCGTGACCAGGCCTCCGAGGCCGACCGAGAGTCGGGTGTCGAGCTTGGCCTCGGCCACCGCGCGGTCCGTCGGCACGTCCTCGCCCCACTTGTCTTGCACGCTGGCGGCGTGCAAGAAGAGGTTGTAGGGAACGACGGTGGTCCCGATCAGGGCGATGACGGTCAGTACCGAGCCAGAAGGAATGGTCGGCGCTAGCCCTGCGAAGAGGTCACCGAGGCTGGGCGTCACCATGATGGCGGTGACCAGGAAGACGACCCCCATCAGCACCACCAGCCACACCAGGACTCGTTCGACGGTGCGGTAAGACCCGGTGGCGAGCAGGCCCGCTGCAATCACGGCCACGAGCGAAGCCCAGAGTGCCTGTGACCCGCCGAAGATTGCGTTGAGCGCCAGGGCGGCGCCGGTGAGGTTGCCGCCCTCGAAGGCGGCCGTCCCTACCGTGATGGCGCCGATGACCAGGACGATGGCGCCCACCTTCACCGCGGCGTTGTCGAAGGTGGTCCGCAGCGCCTCACCGAGGCCTTCCCGGCTGACGACGCCGAGCCGAGCGCTCATCTCTTGGAGCACCATCGCCGCTAAGACGCTGAAGACGATGGCCCACAACAGGGTGAAGCCGTAATCGGCACCCGCTTTGCTGGCGGTCGTGACCGTGCCCGGCCCGATAAATGCGGCGGCCACGATAAGCCCAGGGCCGAGATTGCGCAGCGTCCCGACGATGCCCTTCTTGCCGCTGTCGGATGACGAGTGGGTGGTTTGCTCTGACATAGGTCATCGAACCCCTTGGGCGACCGAACGTTGCAGGACGTTTCCGGGGTTACAGTACTGCGGTGACGCGGGTCGCGGAAGTGCGCGGACGGGGTTCCCCCTGATCGCTTTGTCCCTTTCGCCGGCAGCGGTGGGTATGCGGCAGCACCTGCCCCCGCCGCAGACGCAACTCAGGGCAGTGCGATGGTCTTCCTATGACTATTCAGCCAACACCGGGCACAGACCACAGCAGCCTTGATGACGCGCAGAGCGACGCCGAAGATCAAGCCACCCCCGATCAAACCCCCGACGACCCCAAGGACGCCTCGGTGGCTGGCGGCCAAGTCTCCGAGGCTGGGGGGGCCAGCCTGAATGCAGAGACCAGCGCCGGGGGAGCGGACGCCGTGCCGGATACGCACGGCTGAGGAGTGTCGCCGGGTTCCCCGGGACCTCGCTCATCGTTCATGCCCACTGAGCATGGCGCGCATGCATGATGGGCGCTTGACCTGCATACCCCTAGTCGTCAGGCTGTTCCTACTATCGGCCTGCCATGAGGGAGCATCGTTGCCATCTCACCCGCTGGACCCGCTGTCTGAAGACGAATTCCGCGCAACGGTCGCGATCCTGAGTCGAGATCAAGACATTTCACACGCGTGGCGCTTCGCATCCATTGAGATGCAGGAACCGGCAAAACCTGTTGTGAAGGCATGGCGAGAGGGTGACGACATCCCGCGCCGCAGCCTGAGCGTGTTGTGGAACAAGGAAACCAACGACACTTATGAGGCCGTGGTCGACCTCGCTGGGGACAGCGTTGAGTCGTGGACCCACCAGCCTGGAGTCACCCCCAACTTCACCGTCGACGAGTATCACGAGTGCGACGAGGCCATGCGCCAGCACCCCGAGGTCATCGAAAAGCTCAAGGGCCGCGGCGTCACCGACATGTCCCTCGTGCTCTTCGACGTCTGGTCCTACGGGCACGCCGTGATGCCAGAGCAGTACCGCGACCGCCGCCTCGGCTGGTGTGACGTGTGGCTGCGCGAGACGCCCAACGGCAACCCCTACGCTCACCCGGTCTCCGGCCTGAAGGTCATCGTCGACATGAACACCCTCGAGGTGCTCGAGATCGAAGACCACCACGACTACGGATTTGCCGACGTCGACGGAGAGTACGTCCCCGAGTTACGCAATGACCCCGCCCCCCGCGAGCTCAAGCCGCTGGAGATCACTCAGCCCGAGGGTGTGTCCTTCACTCTCGAAGGCAACGAGCTGAAGTGGGACAACTGGACGATGCGTCTGGGGTTCAACTACCGCGAGGGTATGACGATCCACCAGGTCACCTTCGACGACTTGGGAACGACGCGGGACCTCGCCTACCGGATGTCGTTCGCCGAAATGATCGTTCCCTATCGGGATCCGAGTTTCGATCACTACCGCCGCACCGCCTTCGACATCGGCGAATGGGGATTGGGCTTCATGACCACCTCACTCGAGCTCGGTTGCGACTGCCTCGGAGAGATCACCTACGTCGACGCCGTCATCCACGACACCCACGGCGAGCCGGAAACCATCAAACAGGCGATGTGCCTGCACGAAGAAGACGCGGCGGTCCTGTGGAAGCACGTGGACGAACGATCGGGTGCCGAAGTCCGACGGATGCGCCGGATGGTGGTGTCCTGTCACGCGACAGTGGCTAACTACGAGTACCTCATTTACTGGCGCTTCTACACCGACGGCAACATCGAGTGCGAGGTCCGCGCCACCGGCATCATGGTTACCACCCCGCTTCCTCCGGGGGAGACGAGCACCCCGAACGGGACAATGGTCGACACGGACACCTACGCACCGTTGCACCAGCACTTCCTGGTCGCCCGCCTCGACATGGACGTCGACGGTGAAGACAACACCGTGGTCGAGGTCGATTCCTACGCTCCACCGATCTCGGCGGATAACCCGCGCGGCCTCGCGGTGCTGACTAAGCAAACGCCGATCGAGTCCGAAAAGGACAGCGCCCGCGACTTCAACTGGGACACTCAGCGTGCGTGGAAGATCACGAACCCCGCCAAGACCAACAAGATGGGTACCAACACGGCATACAAGCTGGTGCCGAGCGCCTCGATCCCGTCCATGCTCGACGAAAACTCACCTATCTATCAACGCTCGCCGGTCATCGGTCACCAGTTGTGGGTCACCGAGCGCGACGACGCCGAACGTTTCCCCGCTGGCAACTACCCGACCCAGTCACCCGGCGGTGATGGAGTGGCCGAGTGGATCAAGGACGACGCCAACCTGCTCGATACCGATGTCGTGCTCTGGTACGTCTTCGGCATCCACCACGTGACCCGCGTCGAGGACTGGCCCATCATGCCTTCGGACACGGTCAGCTGGTGGCTCAAGCCGTTCGGCTTCTTCGACCAGAACCCCTCGTTGAATGCCGCCCGTTCCACCAGCGGCCACTGTGGCGACGACCACTGCGACACCATGTAGTCATCCCCCTGCGCCCAGCCCGTTGCATACCGGAAAGGCTCAAAGATGAGTTCTGAAAAGAAGGTCTTCACCAACATCATCGACGGCGAGGCGCAGCCCTCCGCCTCCGGCGACGTGCTCGACATCATCAACCCCTCCACGGGGGAGGTCTACGCGACCTCCCCCAACTCGGGCGAAGAGGATGTCGACCGGGCCTTCCAGGCGGCTGCCAAGGCGTTCGAGTCTTACCGGTGGACCACGCCCGGTGAGCGCCAGGCGATGCTGCTCAAACTGGCGGACGTGATCGAGGACCGTCAGGACGAGCTCATTGAGGTGGAAAGCGAGAACACCGGCAAGCCGGTTTCGCTGACGAAGTCCGAAGAGATCCCGATGATGCTCGACCAGATCCGGTTCTTCGCCGGAGCGGCACGTGTGCTGGAGGGTAAATCGTCGGGTGAGTACATGCGCGGCTTCACCTCGTCGGTGCGCCGCGAACCGCGCGGCATCATCGGCCAGGTCGCTCCGTGGAACTACCCGATGATGATGGCGGTGTGGAAGTTCGCCCCGGCGTTGGCCGCAGGCAACACCGTGGTGCTCAAGCCCTCGGACACCACGCCTGCCTCCTCGGTGTGGATGGTCAAGGAGATGCAGGACATCTTCGGGCCAGGGGTGTGCAACCTGGTCGCTGGCGACCGCGACACAGGGGCGGCGCTGACCGCTCACTCCATCCCCGCGATGGTCTCGATCACTGGTTCGATCGGAGCCGGTATGGCGGTTGCTCGCTCAGCCGCAGATGACCTCAAGGTTGCGCACCTGGAGCTGGGTGGCAAGGCACCGGTCATCGTCTTCGACGACGCGGACATGGAGGCGGCTATCGAAGGCATCAACACCGCCGGGTTCTTCAACGGTGGCCAAGATTGCACGGCGGCGACGCGAGTCATGGTCCAGGAAGGTGCCTACGACGACTTCGTCGCGGCGCTTGCCAAGGCCGCCTCAGGCACCCGTACTGGATACGACGCGAGCGACGAAGACATTCTCTTCGGGCCGATCAACAACGCCGGACAGTTGGAGCACGTTTCCGGTCTCGTGGAGCGGGCCCCGTCCCACGCGCGTGTCGTCGTGGGCGGGAAGCGCGCGGGAGAGAAGGGCTACTTCTACGAGCCCACCGTGGTGGCCGATCTCGTTCAGGGCGACGAGTTGGTGACCACGGAGATCTTCGGACCGGTCATCACCATCGAGAAGTTCACGGACGAAAACGACGCCGTCGCCAAAGCGAACGACAGCATCTACGCCTTGGCCTCGTCGGTCTGGACGTCGAATGCGGGCACAGCCGCGCGCTTGGCTGCCCGGTTGGACTATGGCTGCGTCTGGATCAACACGCACATCCCGCTTCTGGCTGAGATGCCGCACGGCGGCTTCAAGCACTCGGGCTACGGCAAGGACCTCTCGTCCTACGGGCTCGAGGACTACACCCGCATCAAGCACGTGATGCAATTCCACGGATTCGAAGGCTGAGGACCCCTTATGGCGATAGATAGCAGCGAAGCATCGAGCGATAAGGGGCTGAAGTCCGACTCCGTCGGTGTCCTGGGAAGCACCGTCTTGAGTGTGTCGTCGGTGGCCCCGGCGTATGCGCTCACCGCCACCATAGGCATCCTGGCCGCCGCTGCCGGAGCCAAGATGCCGGTGGTCATCATCGCCGGAGCACTGCCGATGATCTTCGCGGCCTATGCCTACCGGGAGTTCAACAAGGTATCCCCTGACTGCGGCACCTCGTTCACCTGGACGACGAAGGCGTTCGGCCCCTACGTCGGCTGGATCGGCGGCTGGGCGGCCATCGTGGCCACGATCATCGTGCTCTCCAACTTGGCCGGGATTGGAGTCCAGTTCTTCTATCAATTCATCGGCGAGGTCTTTAATAATCAAGGCATCTCGGACCTCTGGGAGTCCAAGCCAATCAATGTGCTGACGTGCTTCGCGTTCCTCGCGATCGCTAGCTACGTCGCCTACCGGGGCATCGACGCCACCGAACGGGTCCAGTTCTTCCTGGTCGGCTTCCAGCTCGTCATCCTGTTGATCTTCTCGGTCGTGGCCATCGCCACGCGCAGTGAGTCCGGAGTCGGTGAAGCGTTCAGCTGGGACTGGTTCTCGCCCGCGGGTCTGACGCTCTCGGCCTTCATTGCTGGTCTGTCCGGTTCGATCTTCGCCTTCTGGGGCTGGGACGTCAGCCTGACCGTCAATGAGGAGTCCAAAGACAAGACCACCGTCCCCGGCAAGGCCGCCCTACTCACGATCGTGTCGATCCTGCTGACCTACCTGATCGTCGGTGTGGCCCTTCAGATGTATGCCGGCCTGGGCGAAGAGGGACTCGGCCTCGCAAATCCCGACGTCGCCGACAACGTGTTCGGTCAGCTCGCGGAGCCGGTGCTGGGCAACTTCGACATCTTCTTGTTCTTGGCGGTGCTCGCTTCGTCGGCCGCGTCGCTGATCACCACGTTCTTCCCGACCTCGCGCACCATGCTGGGCATGGCGGCATACGGTGCCTTCCCGAAGAAGTTTTCCGAAATGCATCCGGTCCATAAGACCCCCGGTTTCGCGATCATGTTCGCCGGCGTCGCGGCGGGCGTTTTCTACGGCGCTCTGACCTTGATCAGCGAAAGCGTGCTGACCGACACGATCTACTCACTCGGCATCATGATCTGCTTCTACTACGGCCTGACTGCGTTCGCGTGCATCTACTTCTTCCGCAATCAACTGTTCACCAGCGCATCCAACATGATCTTCAAATTCCTCTTCCCGCTACTGGGTGGACTCGGCTTGTTCTTCGTTTTTGTGATCACCCTGAAGGACAGCTACTCACCGGACTACGGCTCGGGTGCCAACATCTTCGGTGTCGGTCTGGTGCTGATCCTCGGGCTCGGCCTGATCCTGGTCGGTTTGATTTTCATGATGATCCAGCGCAGCCGCGAGCCTGCGTACTTCCGCGGTGAGACGCTGCCCATGGTCGCCGCGGAGGACGACACCACGGAAGCGTTCGAAGTGGACATGCCCGGATGAGTCGCTACGGCCCGATGTTCGGCCCCGACATCTCCTTCCTCGGGGTCGACAAGTGCGACTGGGACGACCCCAGCACGTATGCCGATGCGGACGTGGTCATCCTTGGCGCCCCCTTCGACGGCGGTGCCTCGTATCGCAGCGGCGCCCGGTTCGGCCCCAACGCGATCCGGTCCACGGACTACCTGCCGCACGACGGGTCCCGGCCTTCGCTGGCATTGCGCACCGACGGCCTTAAAGACCTCGTGGTCTACGACGCGGGCGACGTCGAAATGTTCAATGCGGACATCATCACAGCGTTGGGCAACCTCGAGGCCGCCGTGGAGAAGGTCACCGCGCAAGGCGTCATCCCGGTGACGTTGGGCGGCGATCACTCGGTGGCCTATCCGGATGCCAAGGGCTGCGCCAACGTGCTCGGTATGGGCAAGGTGTCGATGATCCACTTCGACGCGCACGCCGACACCGGCAACATCGAATTCGGCTCATTGTGGGGTCACGGGCAGCCGATGCGCCGCCTCATCGAGTCGGGGGCGGTGCGCGGTGACCGATTCCTGCAGATCGGCCTACGCGGATATTGGCC
>JBBQNO010000022.1:0-29011 GCA_038330045.1 Actinomycetales bacterium
CGAGTGAGCCTGGCCCGAGTGAGCCTGGCCCGAGTGAGCCTGGCCCGAGTGAGCCTGGCCCGAGTGAGCCTGGCCCCACCGCTCCTGGACCCGGTGGGGGCGGCCCCTCCGATAGTCCGGGCGGTGGGCAGGTCAGCCCGCTACCTGTGGGCGGAGTCCAAACTGGTGGCAGTCCTGCGCAGGGAGTAGATCACCGACTCTTGATCGTGGGTGCCATGGTGATGGGACTTGGGGGTTTGGTTCTGGCCGGTGCCCGTAGGAACACGAGCAGGGGCTGAAGTGGGCCGCCGTCTTACCGTCCGCCGCAGCGGTCAAGTGGCGGGCGGGGCCCTGGTAGCGACAGGGCTGACCATGATGGTGTTGGCTGGTGGTTCGGTGGCACTCTCGCAGACGCCGCTGGTATCTAACGGTGCCCCGGTTAGTTCTGACCCGGTCCCGTTGGAAGTTCCCCCTGAAGAGCTTGTGGTGCCTCCTTCAAACGTTAAGTACCACCTCGCCGCTTCCGCTTCCGCCGCCGCCGCTTCCGCCGCCGCTTCCGCCTTCTCGGCCTTGTCATCGCCTTCGCAGGCGACTCCGAATACGGCAAAGACGATTGAGTCACCCTCGTCTGAGGGCACGGTAAGCGCCGATCGACGTCCTTCCACCTTGTCGATACCGGCTATTGAGGTGAGTACGACAATTGATGCTCTCGGGCTCAATGCTGACGGAAGTCTTGAAGTGCCAGCGCGGGGTCCGTCGTATGACCACGCCGGGTGGTTTACCGGGTCCCCTAGTCCCGGGGAGACCGGCCCTGCTGTATTACTAGGCCACGTCAATGGACGTAAAGGAGTGCCTTCGGTTTTTTTTAGTTTGGCGAAGCTGCGAGCCGGTGACCAGGTGTCGGTGCGTCACCACGATGGCTCACAGAATGTGTTCGAGGTCTACCGGATCGAGCAGTATCCGAAGGACCAGTTTCCCACTACGAGCGTGTACGGGGATACTGCCGGCTCGGAACTACGATTAATCACCTGTGCAGGCGCGTGGGACGCTGACGTTGGTCACTACCAGGACAATACTGTGGTGTACGCCCGAGAAATGGCCACTGAGCCAGGGTAGGTTACGACGTCTCATGTGAGAAGTGCCCTTGGTAACCGACGGCAAAAGCGTGTCTGATGGACTCGCGCGGGTTCTGCGCATTGGCTGGTTACGCGGTAGACGTCGAGGCCGAGTATCTTGCCGGACTGCAGCAGCAGGCCGGGTGTGACGGCGTGTAACGATGGTCGGTATGACGTCGCACACCTTCCACGGTTGGGTCTTCATCGCCGCGAGCATGGACGGCTTCATCGCCCGTCTCGATGGCGACCTGGAGTGGCTGACCGATCCCGCCCCTGACCCCGGCACCGATCAGGATCGCACTCACACCCCGGGCCACAATGGCGCTCACGGAGCAGACGGGGTAACCCCGCCGGCATACGAAGAGTTCATGTCCGGTATCGACCACTTGGTGATGGGTCGGGGGACGTACGAAAAGATCTTGACCTTCGACAGCTGGCCGTATGCCGAGAAGCACGTGATCGTGCTGGGTTCAACGATGCATCGTGGGACTGATGATCGGGTCACCGTCGCGCACTCGGTGGCCGAAGTGGTCGAGACGTTGGAAGGCCGCGGCGCCCGCGGTGTGTACGTCGACGGCGGCCAAGTCATCACCGAGTTCCTGCGGCGTGGACTGATCGACGACATGATCGTCGCCACTGCGCCGGTCCTGCTGGGCCGCGGGATCCCACTGTTCGGAGCGCTGGGTGCCGACGTGCTGCTTGAGCACGTCGGCACCTCCTACGGCGACTCAGGGATGGTCAGCAGTCATTACCGCGTGGTGCACTGAACGACCTCGATCAGCACTCCGGCGGCGGGATTGAGCACCGGCATCGACAGCCCGTGACGCATCAGCGCCTTGCCCGGTAACGTCACACCCTCGGCGCACCAGGGTGTCTGTCGATGTGGCTGCCCGCTGAGGTGCACCTCCTCGCGGCCGGTCGGGTCGAGCGCCCGCACGGTGTACATCCGGTCTCGATTCAGCCCCGGCAGTCGCACCAAACCTGGCCTGGCCTGGGCTCCCGTATCCAGACGCACGTAAGCAAAGACCGCATGGTCGCCCCCGGTCGAAACCACGCCGTGCAGCCACGCGTTGTCGACGGGCTCGGTGCGCACCGTGTGCCCGTAGTGCAGCAACGGCCGCAATCGCTGATGCAGCGCCACCCAACCGGCCAACCGCTCCAGTTCGTTGGCCCCCAGGGCGCTGATGTCCCACTCGATCCCGGCATGGCCGAACAGGGCAGTCAGACATCGGAAGTCCAGATCCGTGACTCGACCGGTGGTGTGCGCCTTCGCCGGCCCGACGTGGGTGCCTTGCAGTTCGGGCGGCAGCAGCAGACCGGTCCACCGCTGGATGGTTTGGCGCTCCAAGGGGTCGTTGCAGTCGCTCGGCCAGACCCGTTGAGTGTGCTCCAGCACCCCGAGGTCGACGCGCGCGCCACCGGAGGCACACGACTCGATCTCCAAACCTGGGTGCCGCGCTCGCAGGTGCGCCATCAGCGCGTAGGCCGCCAGGGTTTGGGTGTGCACCGCGGCACGTCCGTGTTGGTCGACAGCCTCGTGCAGATCCCGATTGTGGTCCCACTTGATGTAGTCGACGCCAACCTCACAGATCACCCGATCCAGGTGACTGCTGACGTGTTCGAACGCCCCCTCGTTGGTGAGGTTCAGCACTTGCTGGCGTCTCCAGGCCCGCGTGCCAGAGGATCCTGTGCCGGCGTTCGCGCGGTCCGGGGCGAGCAGCCACTCCGGGTGGGCTCGGGCCACATCCGAATCCAGATTGACCATCTCGGGCTCGACCCACAGGCCCATCTGCATACCGTGCCCGCGGACCCGATTAGATAGCGGGCGCAAGCCGTCGGGCCACACGCTGGGGTCGACCTGCCAGTCGCCAAGACCGCGTGAGTCGTCGCGACGCCCGGTGAACCAGCCGTCGTCGAGCACCAGCCGCTCGGCACCGATCTGCGCTGCCGTGTCCACGAGCGCGTTGACCCGGTCGTGGTCGTGGTCGAAATACAGCGCCTCCCACGAGTTGACCGTCACCGGCCGCGGCGTCGTCGGGTGGCTTGGGCGCCCGCGGACGTAACCGTGGATGGCCTCGCTCATCCCGTCCAGCCCCCGACGTGAGCGGGCAAAGAGCACGGGCGGCGCGGCATACGTCGCCCCGCTGGCCAGGCGCATCTCACCGGAGCGCAGCAGTTCGCCGCCGCCAATGATGGCCGTATGCCGACCGGCCCCCTCGGGCAGCTGGTCCACCAGATGCACGTGGTCGCCGCTCCACGCGACGTGGACCCCCGATACCTCACCGCGCCGGAAGGTGAAGCCGGCCTCACCGGCGATCATCAACAATGTCGCGTCGTGCCCGGTGCGACCTCGCCGAGACTCTCGAACGCGCCCGCCGTGCTGCAACGGCGACCGTTGCGGGTGGCGCTCGCGACACCAGCGACCGCTCAACTCGAGCACCTCGGCGGCGTTCGAGGGTAGCGGCATCATCGCGATCAACGCGTCTACGTCCAACGTGTCGTCGGCGATGTTGGTGATCTGATGCGTCATGGTCAGCACACCGTGAATGTCGATGGCCAAGGTGCACTGCCAATCCAGACCAGCGGCCGCATCGCTCGCCATGACCGTCAACACGCTCGGCCCGGTTTTGCTGCCTACGAGGTGCACAACTGCACCGCCGAATTCGGTGATGACCGTGCGACCGCTGCGGTGAGCCGACAAACTTGGCCGACCCGACCATCCGTCGGTCTCGCTAGGGAGCAACGTCAGCGGCCACGCCTCGTCCAGCCCGCTCTGGGGCACCGCCGACTCGCCTGCTCGCAGCAGATCGGCTGCCCGTGTGATCTTGCCCAGGTCTGCGCCCCAATGCACGATCTCGGGCAGCCCATCGGGGCGGCGCGCCAGGATCACACTGCTGCCACCGCCCCGAAGGGCCACGAGGCCATCGGGACGCCGCGCACCGGCGTCCGCTTTGCTCATCCTTTGTCGGCTCCTAAGGTCAGGCCGGAAACAAACTGCTTCTGTAGCGCGAAGAACACGACGATCGTGGGGATAGCCACCAAGATCGATCCCGCACTGAGCAGGTTGTAGTCGGTGAAGAACTGACCGCGGAGGTTCTGCAGACCCGACGTAATCGGGAATTTGTCGCCACTGTTGAGGAAGGCAACAGCCCAGAAGAAGTCGTTGTAGATCCAGGTGACCTGCAGCACGGTCAGGGCGGCCAAGGAGGGACGACACAACGGCAGGATGATCTGCCAATACTGCCGCCACACGCTTGCCCCGTCGACGAGTGCTGCCTCGGTGAGTGAGTGCGGCAACGCTTTCATGAAGTTGCTCAGAACGAACGTGCAGAAACCGGTCTGAAAGGCGATGTGCACCAGGATCACCGAGAGGTAGTTGTCAAGAAGACCGACCTCGCGGAAGAACCGAAAGAGCGGGATCAACAGCGACTGCTGGGGCAACAAGTTGGCAGCGGTAAAGAGGATCAACATCGGCAGGTTGAACCAGAAACTAAACCGGGCCAGCACGAAGGCCGCCAAGGTGGAGAACAGCAACGTGAAGAAGACCGCCGGAATGACAATGATCGCCGAGTTCAAGAACAACTGCCCAAAGTCTCCTTGGCTCCAGGCGTTGGTGTAGTTGTCCATCGTGAACCCGCCGAACGACACGTACCCGTTCTGTGAGGTGAAGTCGTAGTCCCGGAACGAGTTATACAGCGCCCAGAGCACGGGGAAGAGCCACAAGACCGACATTCCGGTCAGGAAGACGTACAGCAAAACCCGGGTGGGCCTCATGCCTCGTCGAGCCGGGGCCCGACGATCGGTGTTCTTCGAAGGGGTCGATGGCGTGGGGGCGGTCGGCGTGACCGGGGTTGTCGTGCTCATTTGGGGGAGTCCTCACGGTAGATCGAGATCATGTAGATCACGATGAAAACCAGGCTGATGATCAGCAGGATGGTTGCGATGGCCGAGCCGAAGCCGACCCGCGACGCCTCACCGATGACGTTGGAGACCACCAGGGCACTGAGCAGCTCGAGCCCGTTCGTTCCCTTATTGATCACCCAGACGATGTCGAAGGCCCGTAAGGCCTCGATGACCGTGATCACCAGGACCACGACGTTGATCGGGCGCATGGCCGGGAAGATCACGCTGAAGAAGGTGCGGACTTCACTGGCACCGTCCATGGCGGCTGCTTCACGCAGGGCCGGGTCGATACCCTTAAGGCCGGCTAAGTACAACAACATGATGTAGCCGACGTGTCGCCACGAGGCCGCAATCAACACGAAGTAGATATTGATATCGGCATCGCCCAAGAAGTCGATCCTTGCGGTGCCGTCCAGTCCAAGCATGGCGTTGAGCAGGCCCTGGTCCCGGCTGTAAATCAGCTGCCAAATGAATCCGATCAAGGCCAGCGACAGCACAACCGGTAGATACAACGCGCTCTGGAAGAACGCGGTTCCGCGCACTTCACGGTCCAACAGCGTAGCCATGAAGATGCCGAGCGGAGTGGCGATGAAGAAGAACACCGCCAGCCACAACAGGTTGTTGCTTACGGCCGGCACGAATTGCGGGTAGATCGTCACCAGGTCGGTGTAGTTCTGGAAACCGATCCACTGAATGTCGCTGACCGGCCCGATGCCGTTCCACCGTGTGAAGGACAAGATGACACTTATCAGTGCGGGGACCCATACGAAGCCCAACACGAAGATTGCGGGGATTCCGACCATGAAGGCCAATACCAGACGGTCTCTACCGGTCATGAGTTGAAGTTTTCTATTATCGGGCGCTTGCGGACTTTTATTCTTGGGGGGAAGCGATGAGGTAGCCATTCCGAACTCCTTCTGTACGCGTGGGTTCAGCTCTTCGGGAAGATGGAATCGGCTTGCGCCTGAATAGATCCGGTGACATCGGCGATCTCCTTGGGGTTGGCCAAGAAGCGCTTGAGTTCGGGAATCATGACCGTGGCCGCAAAGTCGGGCCGGGTGTCCCGGTCCATGAACTGGGAAATGTTGGCCGCGTTTCTGACCAAGTCGGCCGACTTCAGTTGCAACGGGTCGTAGGTGCTGGTGTCGGTTTCTACGTGGGCGCCGATCTGGGCATCGATGCCGACGTAGGTGTTGGCCGCCTCGACCGTGCCGAGGAACTTCAGTAGGTCCTTGGCGTTCTTCTCGTTTGCGGGGTCGGCCCGCATCATGAAGCCGTCAATGGGGGCCTCGATCGCGTCTGAGCCGATGGTCGGGTCGATCTCGGGGAAGTTGAAGAAGTCGAGGTCCTCGCGATCCTCGCCCTCGGCAAACTGTTGGTTGAGGAATAGTCCCATCAAGATCATCCCGCTCTCGCCCTGTTGCAACGACTGAGCGGCTTCCTGCCAGGTGCGCCCTAGCGGGCTTTCCTGGTGGTAGGGCAGCAGGCTGGCCCACGTCTCGAAGACCTGTTTCACTTCGTCGCTGTCCCAGCGACGGTCACCAGCCATCAGCTCGACGTGGAACTGGTAGCCGTGGGTGCGCATGTTGAGATAGTCGAAGGTACCCATCTGGGGCCACCCGTCAGAGGCGCCAAAGGCAATCGGGGTCAGTCCGTCGGCCTGCATCCCCTCACACAGCGCCCTGAACTCCTCCATCGTCTCCGGGATGGTGTAGCCGTTTTTCTCGAAGAGGCTCGGCCGGTAGAACACCGCCCACGGGTAGTAGTAGAGCGGCAGGAAAATCTGCTGCCCCTCGTCGTTCGTCGAGGCGATCTTGAACGCCTCACTGAATCCGTCGCCCACCTCGGCCCAGACGTCACTGATGTCCTCAGCCAGGCCGTTCTCGTAGAAAAAGCGCCCGCGGTATCCGGCAAACCACTGGAAGACGTCGTCGGGGTTGCCCTGGAGGTAGCTGTTGATCTGCTCCTGATAAGTGTTCGGGTCGGTGGCGTTGATGTCCACACCGATTCCGGACATCTTTTCGTAAAGGTCCATGGTGGCTTTGAGGGCTTTGCGGGGGATTTCCTCGGTTGCACGAGACCCCACGGAAACTCGGGTGGGGTCGCTGCCGGATCCGCAGCCGCTGAGTGCGCCGAGGGCGCTCGCGGCGGCAGCACCACCGAGCACGCTCCGCCGGGAAAAGGGGGTGTGCACCCCATGGTTTCGGGCCACCAACTGCGAGGGGGTTGGAGGTCGGGTAATGCGAGATCGGGCTGACATGCGGGCCTCCTGGGCTCACTCGTCGCTGAGTGGGGTAGGTGTCGATGGCCATATCGCCACGCCAGTTAGGCACGCTGCAACATCAACCACCCACATAGTCCTGTTGCTTGATTGGTTCTGTCAATAGAAATCCTCAAAGTCGAACATTTCTGAGAAGGCTGAACGGCAATTTGTGTCTTTCTGTTGACTTACGGGCCGGGGGGTGTCAGGGTCCGGGGATGAGGCCATGGCCACGAGATCGCATCCTGTTTGGGGCAGATTTCAACCCCGAGCAGTGGGACCCAGACATGTTGGACGACGACGTCGAACAGATGCGTCGGGCAGGATTTACCGTCGCTACGGTCGGTGTGTTCGGGTGGGCCTTGCTGGAGCCTGAGCCAGGTCGCTACGAGTTCGCATGGCTTGATCGAGTGTTGGATGCATTGCACGACAAACGAATTGTTGTGGATTTGGCCACGGGGACAGCCTCACCGCCACCCTGGTTTGCGCGGGTGTACCCAGCGACCATGCCGGTCAATCGCGACGGCCTTCGGCTCTCACACGGCAGTCGGCAGACCTGGTGTCCCTCCAGCCCCGACTACCGCCGCCGCGGGCTCGCATTGGTGGATCAGCTTGCCCGGCGGTATGCCGACCACCCGGCGCTCGCGCTCTGGCATGTCGGCAATGAGTTCGGTTGCCACAACCTGATGTGCTTTTGCGATGTATCTGCCGCGCACTTCCGCACCTGGCTGCAGGACCGCTACGGCTCGCTTGACGAGCTCAACGAGGCGTGGGGGACGACCTTCTGGTCGCAGCGATATGAGACCTGGATCGATGTCGTGCCGCCGCGCCTCACCACGGCCATCCCCAACCCCAGCGCCGAGCTGGATTGGCAACGATTCTGCTCCAACGCCCACCTAGAGCACCACATTGCCGAACGCGATCTGCTGCATAGGTTGTCTCCGGGGGTGCCGGTCACCACCAACTTCATGGTCAACCACTCCGTCACCGGACTGGATTACAACCGGTGGGCACCGCACCAGGACATCGTGTCAAACGACCACTACCTGGCCAACCACCTGCCCCACCCCGAAATGGAGTTGGCGATGTCCGCCGACATCACCCGTGCGCTGGCGGGTGGTGACCCGTGGATTCTGATGGAGCATTCGACCTCGGCGGTCAACTGGCAGAGCGTCAATACCGCCAAGGCGCCCGGTCAGATGATGCGGGATTCGCTGTCCCATGTGGCCCGCGGCGCAGATACGGTCGCCTTCTTCCAGTGGCGGGCCTCCCGCGCGGGTGCCGAGAAGTATCACTCGGCGATGCTCGGTCACGCAGGCACCGATTCGCGGGTGTTCCGAGAGGTCTGCGAGTTGGGTGAGGTGCTGACCCGGTGTGCACCCGTGGCCGGGAGCCGCACAGTGGCCCAGGCCGCGTTCATCTTCGATTGGGAGTCGATGTGGAGCACGGATGCGGCATCCACCCCTAGCGCACAGCACCGGTACAACGACGAAGTGCGCGGCTGGTACGACGCGTTATATCGGGCCGGGGTGACCTGTGACGGAGTGGGACCCGAGGCTGATCTCAGCGGCTACGCCCTGATCGTGGCACCTTCGTTGCATCTGGTCACCGACCGCACCGCCCAGGCCATTGCCGATGCGGCGAGCGCCGGCGCACAGGTGGTCATCACCTACTTCTCCGGCACCGTCGACGAGCGTGACCACATCCGGCTCGGCGGCTACCCCGGTGCGTTTCGCGACGTGCTCGGCATACGTGTTGAGGAGTTTGCGCCGTTGCTCCCAGACCAGACCGTGTCGCTGACCGCCGCCCCAGGCGGAGCGGTTCCGCAGTTGAATGGGCACGCCGCTTCGGTATGGAGTGAGCGCGGCCAGGCCCTGAGCGGCACCGATGTCGTGGCGACCTTTGCCGACGGTCCCTCGGCGGGCGATCCTGCGATCACTCACAAGCAGGTAGGCAGCGGAGCCGCGTGGTACGTCGCAACGCGCTTGGACGACACCGGTCTCGACGTGCTCCTCGATGCCATCGTCACCGCGGCTGGCGTGGAGCCGATATGGCCTGGCCGACCCGCCGGTGTCGACGTGGTGCAACGCCGGAACGCAAGCGACACATGGACGTTCGTGATCGACCGTTCGGGCCTCGGGGTGAGCGTGCCACTACCTGGCGTTGATCTGGTGTCGGGCGCGGCCAGCAGCGTGGATCAACCGCTTAGGGTGACTCCGGGCGGGTGCGCGGTGGTGCATTCGCACCTGTCAACGGGAGACGAAGCATGAGCACGATGGCCCGTCAACGCCGGCAGGTGATCCTCGACCGAGTGCGGCGCGACGGGTCGGTGCGGGTCGGCGAACTGGTCGACGAGCTCGATGTCTCCGATATGACGATTCGGCGCGACATCGCCCAACTCGCCGACCGCGGGCTGCTGATGCGCGTCCACGGCGGAGCAACCGTGACCGACGCGCCGTACTCCAGCCACGAGCCGATGTTCCTCACCAAACTGGGCGAGCAGGTCCAAGAAAAGCTGGCGATTGCTCGAGCGGCCGCCGAGTTGGTACCGCCCGGCTCCTCCGTGGCTCTGTCGGCAGGCACGACCACTTTGGCGTTGGCCGAAGAGCTACGCAGCGTCGAAGGGTTGACCGTGGTCACCAACTCGATTCCGGTGGCCAACGCCCTGCACGACCCGGACCGCCGCGACCGGGTGGTCATCCTGACCGGTGGCTCACGCACCCCCTCTGACGCGCTGGTGGGCCCGGTCGCGGTCACGGCATTGCAAAACCTGCACGTGGATCAGGTCTTTCTGGGGGTTCACGGTTATAGCGAGCGCACCGGATGCACGTCTCCCAACATGGTCGAGGCGATGACCAACCACGCCTTGATTCAGGCGGCTGCGTCCATCGTGGTGGTGGCCGACTACACCAAGTTGCGACTGATCGGCCTGGCCACCGTCGTTCACCTCGACCAGATCGATGTGCTGGTCAGCGACGACGGGCTCGCCGCCGACGACCAAGCAATGTTGCGCACTCACGTAGGCAGGCTGCTCGTCGCCCCCGTGGAGTCAGACCCGGGCCAGACCCT
The DNA here is from genome assembly GCA_038330045.1 of Actinomycetales bacterium. Lineage (GTDB taxonomy): Bacteria > Actinomycetota > Actinomycetes > Actinomycetales > Dermatophilaceae > Ornithinicoccus. The sequence goes on from JBBQNO010000022.1 coordinate 10,327, forward strand.
CAAGGAGAACTCATGAACGTCACCGCGCGGCGAACCCACATTTACCTTGCCGACGGGCGGGACCTGTTCTACTACGACGAGGTTTCGGTGCCGTCCGTGCAAAACGGCGAAACTGGCACCACGGATGGCGTCGTGCCCGACCGGAACGCCACCGACACCCGAGAGCTGCCGCCGATGCCCGGGGCGGCGCGGATGCGTCGCGATCCGCTGACGGGGGAGTGGATTCCGCTGGCCTCGCACCGGATGAACCGCACCCACCTTCCGGCCCGCGCCGACTGCCCCCTGTGCCCCAGCAAGCCCGACCAAGCCCCTAGCGAAATCCCGGCAGCCGACTACAACGTCGTGGTCTTCGAAAATCGCTTTCCCTCCCTGAACGTGCGTGAGGCCGAGCCGCCGTCGAGCGTTGATGGCCAAGACATTTGGCCCGAGCGGGCGTCCAACGGTCGCTGCGAAGTGGTGTGCTTCACCAGCGACCACGAGTCCAGCTTTTCCTCGCTCGACCCCACCCAGGCTCGCATCGTCATTGAGGCGTGGGCCGACCGCACGCGTGAGTTGTTGGCCGTCCCGTCGGTGCGCGACGTCTTCTGCTTCGAGAATCGAGGCGAAGAAATCGGCGTGACGCTGGCCCATCCGCACGGGCAGATCTACGCCTACCCCTACGTCCCACCGCGCACCGCGCAACATACGGCGCGAGCAGCTGAGCACTTCGCCGACACCGGGCGTGACTTGCTAGGCGACATCCTGGCCGCCGAGAAGCAGGCGGATCGTCGGGTCATCATGCGTGGCGAGCACTGGACAGCGTTCGTGCCGGCCGCCGCTCGATGGCCCGTGGAAGTGCATATGGTGCCGCATCGCCACGCCCTCAACCTCGCCGAGACCACCGATGCGGAGCGAGCCGAGCTCGCGACGATGTACCCCGCGCTGCTGCGCGCCCTGGACCACTTCTTTACCGATGCCGACGGTGAACCGATCCCGCTGCCGTACATCGCGGGGTGGTTCGCAGCTCCCACGGCAGCCGATGCCGACGCCGCAGGCACTGCCAACGCCGGTGCCTTGCCGCGGTTGCATCTGCAGGTCATCTCGGTGATGCGCGCGGCCGGGAAGTTGAAGTACCTGGCGGGTTCGGAATCAGCGCAGGGAGCGTGGGTCTCGGACACAACGCCAGAGTTGATCGCCGACCGCTTGAAGACCGTCGTCGAGCTGTCGATGGTCTCGGTGTGACCTCGGCGGCCACCCCAGACTGGGTGCGATCGGCCGACCGTGGGCAGCACGCCGCCGACGTGAGTGCAGCGTTTCGACAGTCCTTTGGGGCGGAGCCCACCGGAGTGTGGGCCGCACCTGGGCGGGTCAATCTGATCGGTGAGCATCTGGATTACAACGGTGGGCCGGTCCTGCCGATCGCCATCGGCCACTACACGATGGTTGCTGTCGCGCCTCGGGAGGAGGGCCAGATCAGGTTGCGCTCGCGGCAGGTGTGCTCGACCTGGGACGGGTCGTATGCCGCACTGCGCGCCGATGAAATGCCCGGCTGGTGCCGGTATGCCGCCGGCGTGCTCTGGGCGATGACCGAGTCGGGTCAGGAGTTGCCAGGCTTTGACGTGATGGTCGACGGTCGGGTGCCTTCGGGTGCAGGTTTGTCCTCCTCGGCGGCCCTGACCTGCGCTATTGCGGTGGCGGTGGCTGACATCGTGGCTATGCGGATGGAAGAGGCGCAGCGAGCCAGAGCCTTGGCCACGTGGTGCGTGCGAGCCGAGAACGCTTTTGCGGGTGCCCCGACGGGTGGGATGGACCAGTCCGTTGTGCTCCGAGCCGTTCCCGACCATGCCCTGTTGTTGGACTGTTCGACGTTTGACGCCGAGCAGGTGCTGATTCCTGAGGGGGGCGAGTTGTTGGTGGTCGACACCCGGACGCACCATGCATTGACCGACGGTCAATACGGCGGGCGCCGGGCGGCGTGTGAGGCGGCGGCAGCAGAACTGAAGGCGCCCAGCATCGCGGCCATCACACTCGGTGAGTTGCCAGCGGCACTGCGCGCGCTGTCCACCGACGAGCTGCGTGGGGTCGTGCGCCATGTGGTCACCGAGACCGCGCGGGTGGGTGAAGTGGTGGCCCACCTGCGGGCTGGTCGGTTGCTCGACATCGGGCCGACCCTGTTGGCTTCGCACGCGTCGATGCGGGACGACTTCGTCATCTCCACCCCGGAGCTCGACCTCGTAGTTGACGCAGCGGCGGCATCCGGTGCGGTTGGTGCTCGGATGACCGGCGGCGGCTTCGGTGGATCAGCCGTGGTCGTATGTCGACCGGGCGATCGCGAGCGGATCGCCAGGGCCGTCGCGGACGCTTTCGCCCAGGCCAGATTCTCGGCTCCGGGGATGTTGGACGTGCAAGCTGTCGGCCCCGCCGGTCACATCTAGCCCGGGTAGAGACCCAGGGGTGATTCGCAGGGGCGCTCCGCGGTGGACCGCTCTTGAGGTTGTAGAGCTCGACCCATTTCTGCGTCCTGCGCTCGTTGGCTTCGGTGCGATGCGGCCATACCGCCTGGAACGAAGGGTCACCGACCGCCCATGGCTTGGGCGCCAAAGAAGCGCGGTAGGTGCGGTGGGTCGCGAACAGTTGCACGTAGACGTCGTCGGTGCCCATCTGGGCCATCAGGTCGGCATCTGCTTGAGGCTGACCGACGATGGCGTGTCATCGTCGCCGTACATCTGAGGCAGCACCGGCTCGCGCAAGGCCATCCGGGGGCAGTACTCGTTCGGCGGTGGCCGCCGTGACGAAGGCGGTTGATCGCCATACGCAAGCGGTTGCGTACACGCCCGTCAAAAGCGGCTGCCGGGTTCACGTGAACCCGATGGCCGAACAGGACGCGCGGGTCGCCAAGACAAACAGGCAGGTATGCCGATCAGTGAGCGTCGGCTTTGTCCTTGCGAGGGATCAGGTGCATCACGGCCACCACGATGGCACCGACGACGATGCCAATAACGGCCGACGCGGTAGTGTTGGTGAGCCAGGCGAGCACGCCGCCCAGGGCTCCGGTGGCTTCGTGCATCCACTCTTCGGCGTGATGCACAAGGTCGTAGGGAGCGGTGAAGCCGAGTTCCTCGGCCCCCACCAACAGGATGTGACCACCGACCCACAACATGGCCACGGTGCCGATCACGGACAAGAAGACCATGACTTTGGGCATTGCAGCGACCAGTCCGCGTCCGGTCTTCTGCGAGAAGGATGACTCCTGCCCGGCCAGATGCAGCCCGATATCGTCCATCTTCACGAGCAGACCGACCGTGCCGTAGACCAGGGCGGTGATGAATATGGCCACCACGATCAGGATGAGGGCCCGCGACAGGAACGGCTCGTCGGTCACTTCGTTGAGGGCGACCACCATGATTTCGCAGGACAGGATGAAGTCGGTGCGGATGGCGCCCTTGACCATCTTGTCCTCACGCTCCGGACCCTGGGAGCCCACGGGCTCCTGCTGCTGCTCGTGATGGCCGCTGAACTTCTCGTAGATCTTCTCCGCGCCCTCGAAGCACAGATAGGTGCCGCCGAGCATAAGGATGGGGGTCAGCAACCACGGGAGGAACTGACTCATCAGCAGCACGGCGGGCAGGATGAACACCAACTTGTTGCGTATCGAACCCACGGCGATCTTCTTGATCATCGGAAGTTCACGCTGGGCGGCGAAGCCTCGCACGTAGCGCGGGGTCACTGCCGCGTCGTCGACCACGAGCCCTACCGTCTTCGTACTGGCCCGACCGGCAGCAGCCCCGACATCATCGACCGAAGCTGCGGCCAGCCGGGCGAGGGCGGCGACGTCGTCGAGCAGCGCGACCAAGCCGCCGCTCATCGCGATGCTCCCGGGACGGTGGTGGTCGAGGACGTGACGATGGTTGGCAGCACGTCCCCAAGCCTACGGGGTGGGCTGCGGGTTGGCCCCGGTCGTGGGCGCGGGAACGACGGTGGGGACATCGGGAGGATGATGTCGATCGGCATGTCGGGTGGCGATCCGGGCCAAGGCGACCGACGTGGCGCCGATGACCAACCCGGCTATGTCGTCGATGATGTAGTGCCACCCGAAGTAGATGGTCGAGACAAGCGTCAACGCCATGAAGATCCACATTGAGACGCGCACGATCTTCGGCAAACCGGCGAAGTGCACGATCAACGCGGCGGTGAAGACGATCGAGGTGTGCAGTGAGGCAAAGGCCGCGATGCTCTGCACCGAAGACGTGGCGTGCGGGTCGGCCAGCACGCGGTCGCGCGCGTTCAACATGCCCTCTTGCAACTGACTCACCCCGGTGGTCGGTAGATGTGCGAAGTTCCAACTACGCACGGCAAAGGGGCCAAGCGCCGGCAGCAAGTAATAACTGAGTGTCCCAAGCGCCCAGTTCAGGCAGAGGGCCGTGGTGTACCAGAGGCCGAGACTCACGTCCCGTGACCACACCAGGAAGGCAGCCAACGACAGCGGCACGAAGAAAAGGAACGAGATGTAGACCCACGAGAGCACGTAAGCCGATACCCCGACCCCGAGGATGGTGTGCAGCGCCTCGGCAGGGTTGGCGCCGAAGAACAGCAACTGATCGGTGGTCCGCAGCGACATGTCTTCTGTCTGCTGCCGCGCGAAAGGCAGAAAACTTTTCAGGTTCCGGTAACCGACGTAGGTCACGTAGAAACTACTCAACGCAATCACCACGATCACCAATCGTCGGGTCGGCCACCGTTCGGTGAACACCTCGATCAAGGCCTGGCGTGCTTTGCGGATGCTGCGTGCCCCGGTGCTGCTACGAAGGCGCGCGATCATGCGGGGGATCAAGTCGGCGGCCATGAAGAGAAACAAAATCAGGGGAAGTCTGGTCCAACTAGGCCCGAGAAAACCGTCCGGGTCGCGCAGTGGGAGGCCCATCGAGATCGAAAGAATGACGGCAAAACCACCGGTGATCGCCGCCGTAGCCACCGCCAAACCGACGCCAAAATCCCTGCGGGTGAGCCAGTCCGCGGGGGAGGTCATCCCTGCAGTGTGCCCTGTTTACCTTGACTTACCCTGATCCCCCCCTGGTAGACACTAAGAATTCGGTCTTTTAAGTCCGACAGATCGTCATACATCCCATGCAGCAGAACGACATCCGTGATTTTTCCTGGCTCGAGAGTGCCGTAGTCCGTGTCGAGGCCGAACAGCGCTGCGGCCGACGATGTCGTGGCCACCCAGGCATCCAACGGGGTCATCCCGAGTGCGGCCATCAACCCCAACTCGTCGAGGTTCGCGCCGTGGGCACCGACCCCGGCGTCGGTGCCCATCGCGACTTTGACCCCGGCGGCAAAGGCCCGCCGGATCGAATCGTCGTGGGACTCGGTGACCATCCGCGCTTTGGCCACCACCGCATCGGCCAGCGGAACGCCAGCGTCCGCAGCGGCAATCACGGCCCGCAGCGCCGAGGGCGTCGGCACCCCGGCTGCGCTCGCCTCGGTCACCAACGTCTCAATCTCGGCATCTCGAAAGTGCCCGTGCCGGGGGTCGCTGGGGGCCGACATCACCCCCCCGCTGGTGGCCACCTTGATCACGTCAGCCCCGGCCCGGATGCACCCCAAACAGTGGCACGTCAACGCCACACGCCTGCACCCCGTCTCCGTGGCCGCCGGTCTGGAACAGCATCGTCAACGCCACCTGGATCTGGGGGCCGCGGATCAACCCGTCGCGCACCGCTTGGGCCACGCCCAGGTCGGCGCCGCCAGCATCACGCACCCACGTCACCCCGGTGTCGAGGGTCGATGAGAGGTGAGCAATCGCCTGGTAGTACGGGTACGAGAACGGCGCCTGCAGCATCCGCAGCAGGTTGATCTGTTCAAACAACACGTGCACGTGAGCGTCAAAGAGCCCCGGCAGCACCGTCATACCCGAGCAGTCGATCACCTCTTCTGCCTCCACCCCCAGATCTGGCCCCACCTCGTCCACACGACCATCGCGCACCCGCACGTCCGCAACGGTGGGGGTCGCCCCCGTGCCGTCGAGCACCGTGCCACCAGCAAAAAGTATGTCGCTCATACCCTCACGCTAGCGACGAACGGGGCCCCCGTACTCTGAACCGATGGCCACGCTGCCGCTTTTCCCGCTGGGCACGGCACTCATGCCCGGTGCGCTCTTGCCGTTGCAAATCTTCGAGCCGCGCTACGTCGCACTGTTGCAAAATCTGATCAGCACCCAAGAGGAACAGCCGCCGGTCTTCGGGGTGGTGGCCATCCGCAAAGGCTTCGAGGTCGGCGAGCACGGTGCCCGCGCGCTGCACCCGATCGGTTGCTCAGCGCAACTACGGCAGGCTGCCAGCCTGGGCGAGGACCGGTTTTTGATCGTCGCCGAGGGCCGCACCCGCTTCGAGCTGGGCGAGATCGAAGACGACCCCACCACGCCGTATGCCGTTGCGCACGTTAACTGGCTGCTCGACGAAGAGGGCGACGCGGACGAGGTCACCACGTTGGCCGCGATGCTGCGCCGGGACGTGGCCGCATACCGTCAGAGCTTGGGAGAGGAGACTCTGGATGCTCCCGCGGAAGATCGCGAGCTGTCGTATTGGCTGCCGCAAGCCATCGACCTGGACCTTAGCGACCGGCAGCAAATGTTGGCCAGCGGCAGCACCGAGACCCGGCTGCGTCTGAGCCGTCAGATCGTGCGTCGTGAGCGCACCCTTACTTCGTCGCTGGGCACGATCGGTCACTCCCTGGGCGGGTCGATGAGTCCCAACTAGGGGTTGCACGGTTCGGCCCTTAAACAGTGGTCACGAGTCCAGCAGGTCGAGTACCGCACGTTCCAACCCGGCTTGGCGGTCGTCATACGTCGCGAAGTCTTCCTCGGGTGCAACAGAGATAGTGCGACCCTGCTCATAGGCCTCGATGACCCGGGGATCGACGTATGAGGATCGCGCCAACGTCGGGGTGTTGCCCAGGAACGACGCCACCTCCTTCATGGCTGCGCTGACCGCTCGTTTGCGTGAGGCCCCCGTCTCTCCGTGCTCGGTCGTCCGGGCCAAAGCGGCACTGGCCAGCACTGTGGCGTGCCAGGTACGGAAGTCCTTGGCGCTGCCCTCGACCCCCGTGCCGTCACGCAGGTAGTCGTTGACCAGCGCAGGCATCACCCCATGCCACGACCGAGAGACCTTGTACGCCAGCAGCCGGGGGTCTTCGGCTCGACGTCGCCGCATGACGGTGATGGCCTCGATCACCGACGGGTCATCGATGGTGATCCGGTGCGAGACCCCGGACTTGCCAACGAAGGAGAAGACCAGTTCGTCCTTAGCGCGGCGCACATGTCGACGCTCCAAGGTCGTCAGGCCAAAGCTGCCGTTGGTATCGGCGTAGATGTCGTTGCCGATCCGGAAGTACCCCAGGTCGATGAGGCGGATCGCGGCCGCGCAGGCCCGCTCCATCGGCATACCGTCCTGGCCCAGGTCGCTCAAGATCACCGCGCGCGCCGACGTCAGGGCATACCCAAACGTCACCATGCGGTCAAACTTCTCCGCGTCGCGTCGCACGCGCCAATCCTGGTGATAGAGATACTGCCGCCGACCGGCATCATCGGTGCCGACCGCCTGAAGGTGGCCATTCGGGTAGGGCGTGATCCACACGTCCTGCCAGGCCGGGGGGATGACGAGGTCCTTTATCCGCTGGGTCATCTCGTCGGGCAGCCGGTGACCGTGCTCATCGAGGTAGGAGAAGCCGGTGCCTGCGCGCCGACGTGTCCACCCGGGGCTTTCCGCAGACGTTTTGCGCAACCGGACCATGGCTCGACGCTAGACCCACGACCGAGCCAGCGCCGGCTGGGGGGCTGGCGCAACGGCCTACCAGAGTAGGGCCTTCGAGCGTTGATTCGTATTCCGAAGGTTGCAGCGATTCGGGGGTGGTGGACCGTATTGTGAGCGCGTGACTGCAACACTCGCTTCTGCGCGGCATCAGACTCAGGTCTGTGTCGATGACGTGCGCAAGCGCAAACTGAAACGACTGCTGCCCGCTCTTTTGGTGGCGCTGGTGGGTATCGCCAACGTCAGCGCCGGGCTGTTCCCGCAGATCGCTGTCGAGCTCCTGAACCTGACACAGCCGTTCGGCGGACGGGGAATCTTGACGACCAGTCGGATGGCCTCGGTCGAGTTGGGTTTGTTGTTGTTGCTGATCGCCCGCAAGCTGTCACAAGGCTCGCGCTCGACGTGGATCTTTGCGGTGCTCCTGGTGTCACTGACCTGGCTGGTCTCGATGTCGCGGGGGCACATCACGATCACCACCGTGGTGTCGTTGCTCGCGCTGGCATCCCTGATCGCCACGCGCACGTCTTACCAGCTGCACAGGCCGGGGCGCCGGTACTCCACATGGTGGGGGGTGGCCGCCGTATCCGGGGGGCTGCTGCTCTTCGCGGTCGTCCGGTTTGCCCAGATCGACACGGCACTTGCCAACGCGTCCCTGAGTGAGCGGGTGTCGATGCTCATCAGGACCACCTTGTTCCTGCCGGGTGGCTTGGATCGAGAGAGCGCCAGCTTCGAGGCCTTATCGATGGCTGTGCGGGTGGGGTTGGTCTCCGTGTTGATCGGCACGTTCTTCGCTTTCCGTCCCCGTGCCCAGGTCAACAACGCCGACCGCGACGCCACCTTGCAGTGGGTCCGCGAGCACGGGAAATCGCCGACTGCCCCGCTGCTCGCGCTGCCGGACAACATGCTGCTGACGTTGTGTGACGGTAAAGCGCTCGCCGCGGTGGGGGTGCGCAGCGGGACGGCAGTGTGCCTTGGCGGTCCGGTTGCTCAAGAAGGGCTCGACGCCAAAGCCCTCAGTGACTTCACCGAATACTGCGAACACGCCGGCTGGGTGCCGGCGATGCTCGGCTCGGACACCCGTCAGCGGGACCTCGCTGCTGAGGCCGGGTATGCGTCGCTGAAGATCGGCGTCGAGGCCATCATCGATGTGGGTACCTTTTCTACCGTCGGCAAACGCCGCTCGAACGTGCGGCACTCAGTCTCTCGCGCCGGTAAAGAAGGGGTCACGGTGCTCCTGTACGCAGGCTCGGCCCGCACCGATCGGCGCACGGAGCAGCTCGGGCGGGTCAGTGCCCAATGGTTGCAGGACAAGGGCGGTCCCGAGTTGGGCTTCACCCTGGGCCGCTTCGACCCAGACCGATTGGACGACCAAGAGGTCTACGTCGCGTTGTTGCACGAGGACACCAACGAGGAGCAGGTCGTCGGGTTCGTCACCTGGTTGCCGTACGACCAGGGCCGCGCCGCCGTATTGGACCTGATGCGCCGGGCGCAGGTGTGCCCTCCCGGAGTAATGGAGATGCTGATCGTCGAAAGTTTGGCGGACTTCAAGACGCGCGATCGTGTCATCGCCAGCCTGGGTGGGGCGCCGCTGGCCAACATCGCGGACGGTGAGAAGGGCATCGCCCAAGGGGTGTTGGCCTGGACCTACGTCAACGGCAGCAGCCTGTATGACGCTCGAGGGCTCTTCCGCTTCAAGGACAAGTTCGACCCCCGCTGGGAGCCGATGTGGTTGAGCTACCCCAGCAGCGCCAAGCTGCCGCGGATTGCGCTGGCTGCCGCGCGTGCCTTCTTGCCGCCGCACGCGGTGCGCGACATGGTGCTGACGAAGGAAAGGCGCGATGGAATATTCGAGCACATGAAACACACCTGGGCTTCGATCGCCCTGCGCTTCACCGAGCTCGACCGTGCCCAGCGCCACCCCGAGTCGCACTGGGTGCGCGTGCCGATCGCCGCCATCATGGTGATGAGTTCGCTGTTCGTGGCGGCGGTGCAGACCTGGGAGTCGTTCTTGCTCCTGCCACAGTTTGAAGCGGAGTACGCGTGGTCGTCTCAGTACCTGATTGATGGCGTGTGGTGGCGGGCGGTCGCGGCCACGGTCATCACCGAAAATGCAACAGCCTGGGTGTTGCTGACCGTGACCACGGTGCTTCTCCTCGCCATCTTGGAGCGGATGATCGGAGCGGTCCGCGCCTTCTTGGTCTACTTCGTCGGAGCCGTCTGGGGGTATGTCGGCACGACTATCTTCTTGCTTGCGTGCTCCACGCTGGGCTGGGATCTAGCGACCAAGACACTGGAGACCACGGACTACGGCCCTTCCGGCGGCACCGCCGCCGTGGGGGCGGCCGTGGTGGTGTTGATGCGGCACCGTGTCGTAACGGTGCTGCTGTTTGGTGGTCTGCTGATCGGCTCGGCGGCGCACCATCAGGTGGCCGACGTCGAGCACCTGATCAGCTTCGGCACGGTCGTGCTGCTGGCCTACTGGGTCGGCGTTGGGCCGTCCAGCGTGCCCCGGCATCCGAGTCAGCAGCGGCTCTGAGCAAGCGCCGGGCCCCGACCGCATAAGAAGGAGCCGAGCCCTCGCGTTGCGAGAGCCCGGCCCATTCAAGGGTTGAAAAGTGGTTCAGCCGTCGATCAGGCCCTGCTCCTTGAGCCAGTCAGTCGCAACATCCTCAGGCTGTTCGAGGTTGACGGAGACCGCTTCGTTGAGCATGGTCATCTCTTCGTCGGTCAGCGCCTCCGAGATCGGGTTGAAAACGGCGTTCAATGCGTCGGGGTACTTGTCGTAGACCTCTTTGCTGAAGACCGGGCTCGGGTTGTAGAGCGGGAAGAACGACTTGTCGTCCTCAAGAACCGTGAGGTCCAGACCCGAAATACGGCCATCGGTGGTGAAGACCTCGCCGAAGTTGCAGGGGTCCCGCTGGTCGGCCTGGGTGTAGACCAACGCCGTGTCCAACACCGAGACGTTGGCAGCGGGGAACTCGAACCCGTAGGCCTTCTCCAAGCCCGGCAGGCCGTCGTCTCGTGACACGAACTCGCTCTCCACACACAGCGAGGCAGCATCGGGGTTGTCAGCAATCAAAGCACCCAGGTCACTGATTTTTGTCGGGTTACCGAGGTCGCCAGCGGCTTCGGTCGGGAAGGCGAGGCCATAGGTGTTGTTAAAGTTGGCAGGCTCCAGCCACACCAGGTCGTTCTCTTCCAGATCCCGGTCACGGACCTTCTCGTACTGCTCGATGCGGTCGGGGATGGGGTCGGTCTCCTTGAAGAAGGAGATCCAGGCTGTGCCGTTGTACTCCCAGTACATGTCGATCTCTCCTGAGGTCAACGCGGCGCGGGTGACGTCGGTGCCACCGGTGTTGATTTGGTCGGTGACGTCGGCACCGGCGTTCTTCAGTGCCGCAATGGCGATGTGGCCTAAAATCTTCTGCTCGTCGAAGTCCTTCGAGCCGACCGTGATCGAGGCGCCCTCGAGGCCACTAGCTTCGGCTGAGCCGCCTGCGGCACTGTCGCCGCCGCTGTCCTCGCTGCCACAGCCGGCCAGAATGACGCTCAGGCCGAGGCCCGCAGCGAGCGCGATGTTCATTTGCTTGTTCATGAGTTTCCTTTCGTGGTGCACGGGGTGTGCGGTACGTCTAAAGTTCTTACAGGCCCTTCGGGGAGGCGAACTTGCCCAACAGTGCGGCGAGGTAGTCGACGGTGAGCGCCAGCGAGGCCACCAGAACGACACCACTGACCAAGATGGGGTCTCGGTTGAGTTGGATACCCGTTTGGATCATCAAGCCCAACCCGCCGGCGCTAAAGAGGAAGGCCAGAGCTGCGGTGCCGACGTTGATAATCAAGGCGGTGCGGATGCCGGCCAGCATGACTGGAACGGCCAGCGGTAACTCCACTCTTGTCAGTACCTGCCTGGGGGACAGGCCCATTCCTCGTGCAGCCTTGATGATGTTCTCGTCTACCTGTTGGATACCCACCATGGTGTTGCGCAGGATCGGCAAAGCGGAGTAAGCCACGAGCCCGACGATGACGGGCCAGAAGCCGACCCCGCTCCAGATCACGATGATGGTGATGAATCCAAGAGAGGGAATGGCCTGACCGGCGTTACCCAGGGCAAGCACGATGGGCGTGGCCTTGCTGAACGCCGGCCTAGTGACGGCAATTCCTGCCGGAATAGCGATGAGCACAACCAGAATGGTGGAGACGAACGTCAGACTGAGATGCTCACGTAATAACTTGAAAATGGTGTCGGCGTTGAGGTTTCGACGTTCGATGCTGTCGAGCTCTAGGGAAGACACCCAGAAGTAGTTTGCTAGCAACACACTGACGATGAAGATCGGCATAGTAACAAGGCCGACCTTGGCCCACATCTGGGCCGTGCGGCCGCCGCCTTCAATAGTGGCGTCAGGGGTAGTGGCAATGGCCATCAGGCACCCTCGGGTTCGTAGTTCTTCTGAGCCAGATAGAACTGTGCGTTGTCTTCGCGCATGCTGCGGACCGACGACATGATCGTCTCCATATCGACAATGCCCTGATACACGCCCGCACCGTCCGTCACGATGGCGCAGCCAGCATTGGAGATGATGAGTTCGTTAAGCGCATCGGACAGCGTGGCTTGTGGCTCGACTGTCGCGGAGGCCGGGAGGCCAGCGCGAGACAGCGTCCCGCGTCCGGCTTCGCGCAGGGCCTTCGCGCCGACCCAACGTGCAGGTCGGCCTTTATCGTCAAGCAGCAGCATCGCCGACCAGGGGGAGGCGTTCAAACGCCCCAACAGGTTGACCGGATCACTACCCAAACCGCCGGTCGGAGCATCCGTAGCCATGTCGATGTCGCGGATCCGAGTGAGGTTCAACCGCTTCAGGGAAGCCCCCGACCCGATAAAGTCCGAGACGTATTCGTCGGTCGGGTTCGTGAGCAGTTCTTCGGGGGAAGCAAACTGCGCAATGTGCGACTGTTCCTTGAGGACCACGATGCGGTCACCCATCTTGATGGCCTCGTCGATGTCGTGAGTGACGAAGACCACGGTTTTTTGGATTTGGGCCTGTAAGCGCAAGAACTCGTTTTGCAGGCGGTCCCGGGTGATGGGGTCGATAGCGCCAAACGGCTCGTCCATCAACATCAAAGGGGGATCAGCGGCCATAGCGCGAGCCACACCGACGCGCTGGCGCTGCCCGCCGGAGAGTTCCTTGGGATACCGACCGCGATACATGTCCGGGTCCATGCCGACCAAGCCGAGCAGTTCGTCCACTCGTGCTGCGGTCCGGTCTTTCTTCCAGCCGTTCAAACCAGGCACGGTGCCGATGTTCTCAGCCAGGGTGCGGTGCGGGAAAAGCCCCGTCGACTGAATGACGTAGCCGATCCGGCGGCGCAATTTGTCTGGATCAGACTTCGTGACGTCTTCACCCTCGAGAATAATGCGCCCCGAGGTGGGCTCGATGAGGCGGTTGATCAGCTCCATCGAGGTGGTCTTGCCGCAACCCGAGGGACCGACGAACACCACGATCTCGCCGGTGGCAATCGACAGGCTGAGCTTGTCGACGGCGGGCACGTCCTGGCCGGGGAAGACCTTGCTCAATTCGTCGAGCTCGATCATTGCTGGCGCCGTTGCGCCGCCGTCGTCGGGTTCGGAGTGGTCAATGCTGGATGTGTCGGTGGTGGTCACCGGATACCTCGAGACGTAGTCATTCGGCGGACAAGGATGAAGAAAGCGTCAAAGAGAAGAGCAAGCACGATAATGGCTAGGGTGCCGCCGTAGACCAGATTCGCCGCACCAGGGGAGCCCAGCGAGCGCAGCCCGCGGAAGATCTCGGTGCCTAAACCTGGGCCACCCACCAAGGCGGCGATGGCGGCGATACCGACCACGATCTGGGTGGACACGCGCACACCCGTCAGGATCACGGGCCAGGCGAGCGGCAACTCGATGCTGAACAACCGTCGCCAGTGACCCACTCCCATGCCTCGAGCTGCCTTGGTGATGGCCGGATCGACGGACTCGAGCCCGGCGATGGTGTTGGCGATGATGGGCAGCAACGCGTAGAGCGTTAAGGCCGCAATCGCTGGGGGTCGGCCAAGCCCGAAAACCGGGATGAAGAGTGCGAACAGGGCCAGTGATGGGATGGTCAGCATGACCGAGGCGGTGCTCACGATCACTGGTCGGAAGTTCGAGCTGCGGTGCGCCAACACCCCCGCGGGGATGCTGATCACGATTGCGAGGCCCATCGAAATAACCACGAGCAGGAGGTGCTCTACGCTCAGCTCAAGCAGGTTGTCGAGGTTACGAGATAAATAGTCACCAAAGTTCACGGGTCTCCAAGCGTCAGTCCACCTGATGAATCCATCACAGCCGTGATCGCTCACCTTCGGGCGGCAGCGACCCTGCTCAATCAGGACCTTGAAAGATCAATCAAGCACGGCTAGTGCTCGTGGTCAACCATGGGGTCGAATTGCATTTCAATACGATAACGACTCGCGGCGAAGCCTTGACTACCTCGCGTTGGTAGCGTTTTCTTAGTCGTTTGTACAACGCGAATGTGGGTCATATGGGTGTGCAAGGGGTCGTTTGGGGATAGCGTAGCGGCTCGTGGACATCGCTGATTTCAGCCTCGACGCCTTTTCGCTGAGCGGCAAGCGTGCACTCGTCACAGGCGGCAATTCAGGGCTAGGTCGAGCGTTCAGCGTGGCCTTGGCTCGGGCAGGTGCAGACGTCATGGTGCCGGCCCACATCGCGGATGACGGCACCACGGAGGGCATGGTCACCGACAGTGGCGGCCGCTACGAGTTTCTGCGGGCCGACCTCACCGCGATGGGTGAATGCGAGCGCGTGGTCAAGCACTGCGTCAACGAGCTGGGCGGTCTCGACATCCTGGTGAACTCGGCGGGAATCTGTCTCGCAGCGGCCCCCGAAGATTTCGACCGTGAGCACTGGGACCCGATGGTGGCCGTCAACCTCACCGCCGGCTTCGAGATGGCCCGGCACGCCGGCATACACATGCGGTCGGTCGGTGGGGGCAAGATCATCAACATCGCCTCGCTCTTCTCTTACCTCGGCGGGCGCACCTCCCCGGCGTATGCCGCCACGAAGGCGGGGATTGTCGGCTTCACTCGGGCCTACTGCGACGACCTGGCCCAGTTCGGCATACAGGTCAATGCCATTGCGCCCGGCTACTTTGTCACCGCACTGACCACCGCCACCCGCGCCAACGACGAGACCAACCGGCAGGTGCTCGAGCACATCCCGGCGGGGCGCTGGGGCGACCCGGCTGATCTGATGGGGGCGGTAGTTTTCCTTGCCTCGCGCGCCAGCGACTACGTCAATGGCCACGTAGTGGTCGTCGATGGCGGCTATCTCGTTCGCTAGCTCCCCGCTCCGCCTAACAATTCCTGCAGAAGAGGACACCTGATGGTTGCAACACAGTCGGCCTTGACCCGCGAGCAGGTCGTGACAGCCGTCACCGATCTGCTCGGCGAAGTGGCGGTGGAGACTACGGATGCGAGGCTCCGTGAAGTTAGTGTTGACCGCTTCCACAAGTATGAGGCGGTGCACGGCATCTTCAACGGGCCTTTTCCTGCGCTCATCGCATACCCCGAGAGCGCCGAACAGGTCGCGCAACTTTTGGAGTTTGCTGAACGTGAGCGGGTGGCGGTCGTGCCCCGCACCGGAGGCACCGGCACCGAGGGTGGGCTTGAGACTGCCGTGCCTGACAGCATCGTGATCGACGGCTCCCGGATGAACGCCGTGGTCTCCATCGACGAGGCGAACATGATGGCCACCGTGCAATGCGGGGTACCGCTGCGCGAGATCGAGGACCAACTTCGCGCGCGGGGCCTGACCACTGGGCATTCGCCACAGTCGCAGCCGATTGCGCAGATGGGCGGGTTGGTGGCCACGCGCTCGATCGGTCAATTCTCCACGCTCTACGGCGGTATCGAGGACATGGTCGTTGGTCTCGAAGCGGTGCTGCCCGGCGGTGAAGTGGTGCGAATCAAGAACGTCCCGCGCCGTGCGGCCGGCCCGGACATTCGGCACATCATCATCGGCAACGAGGGGGCGATCGCCTACATCACCGAGGTCACGGTGCAGGTGTTCCGCTACGAGCCAGGCACCGCGAGGTACGTGGGGCTGCTCGTCCCCGACTTCGCGGAGGCCATCGGCCTGCTCCGCGAAGTCATCGTCGCCGGATATCGCCCAGCCGTGGCCCGCGTCTATTCTCCGCAAGACGCGCGGCAACATTTCCCCGACCACCCCCAGGACCAAAACTTGGTGGTGTGGAGCGCCGAAGGACCAGCGTCCATTGTGGACGCCACGATCACCGCGATCAAAGGCATCG
This sequence comes from Actinomycetales bacterium, assembly GCA_038330045.1. Classification (GTDB taxonomy): domain Bacteria; phylum Actinomycetota; class Actinomycetes; order Actinomycetales; family Dermatophilaceae; genus Ornithinicoccus. The sequence goes on from JBBQNO010000022.1 coordinate 26,432, forward strand.
CGGGTGCGGTCGCGCACACGCCGGTCCCCTCAGACCGCATCGGCGCTTGGTTCGAGGGACTGAACTGGGGCCCCGAAAAAATCGAGGCTGAAAAGGCAGACATGTTGCGAGACAAACGATTGGGGTACACCACGGAGGTCTCGATTGATTGGTCACGCGCAGGTGAACTCTACGATCTCGTGATATCGCGCATCACCGATAGTTTCCCTTTTGTCGACGACCTACACCTCTTAGGTGCGCATTCCTCTCACTCGTACCAAACCGGTACTAATCTTTATTTCGTCTACGACTACTCGATCAGGTGTGAGCCAGACGAAGAACTGGCTAGTTATCACGGGCCGCTCAACAGGATCATTGTCGAGGCTGCCCTGGAGTTGGGCGGCTCGATGGCCCACCACCACGGTGTCGGCAAATATCGGACCCCCTGGATTCGCCAGGAGCACGGCAGCGCGTATGCGTTGCTTCGCGGGCTGAAGGATGCCTTCGATCCGGTGGGCATCATGAACCCGGGCACGATCTACCCGCTCGACGAATGGCCCCCCGTTGGCGCCGACCAGCCATGAGGGCGCCCAGTCCTTCCGGCCTGATCTTGGCCATCGATGGCGGGTCGCAGAGCACCAAGGTCACGGTTTTGGACGCTGCCGGCTCTGCCTATGGGCAGGGTCGCGCGCCGCTGCGCCCCTCGGCCTTGGGTGCCGGGGGCTCGGTGGTCCACCCTGACGACGATCTGTGGGACTCGCTCTGTGTCGCCATTGGAGGTGCCTTGGCTGATGCCGACGTCTCGGGTGAGGCCATCAAGGCCATCGGGTTGTGCAGCATTCGCTACTGCCGGGCGATGCTCGATGAGACCGGCGCGCTGACCGAGCCGGTGTTGAGTTGGATGGACGCTCGGGTGTCCGTGCCGGTGAGCGACCTAGACCCGACGGTCGCCACCATCGCCAGTGCTGCGGGCTATCTCACGGTCCGGCTGACGGGTCAACGTCGAGACAGCGCCGCGGCCTACAAAGGCATGTGGCCGATCGCGGCCGACGGGCTGGGTTGGTCCGACGACGACGAAGACTTCGCCTCCACCGGTATGCCGCGCCGACTGTTGCCGGAGCTTGTGCCGCCGGGCGGTGTGCTGGGTGAGGTCACCGCTGCTGCGGCCGAGGCCACCGGTCTCGCGCAGGGATGCCAGGTGTTTGCCACCGCCAACGACAAGGCCGTCGAAGCTCTCGGCGCCGGATTGTCCGCAGCGACCGATGCGGCTTGTGGAGGGCAGGTGGTCCTGCTGTCGCTGGGCACCTATATCGCCTCGATGACGTCTGGCGACAGGGCGTCCTTGCACCCGGCAGCCAACGGTCCGCATACCTGGGTCAACTCGGCCTCGGTGCCCGGTGACGTGTTGTATGAGAGCAAGGGCATCCGACGCGGTATGTGGACCGTGTCATGGTTGCGCAACCTGATCAGTTCGGCTGGCAGCGATGACCCGGTAGGTACCCAGGCGTGGCTCGAACACGGCGCGAGCACACTGCCCCCAGGGGCTGAGGGACTCTTCGTAGTGCCTGACTTTTTGGCGGGCCCGGACGGCCCTGATCGCCGGGGGAGCATCCTTGGCTTGGCCGGTCAACACGGAGCGCACCACCTGCACCGAGCAGTGCTCGAGGGCATTGCGCTCACGATGCGAGCTCACGCCTGCGACATGATGGATGCCCTTGGCCTTCATTCGCCCCGGGTCATGGTCACCGGCGGTGGTGCCCAATCGGATCTGATGATGCAGATCGTGGCCGACTCGTGGGGGGTGCCGGCAACCCGCGCCGGTATGCCGGACGCCGCCGGTCTGGGGGCGGCCATCTGTGCTGCGGTGGGTTCAGGCATGCACCCCGACTTCCGGGCGGCTATCGAGGCGATGGTCAGCGAGGGGCGGATGTTCACCCCCGATCCGTCAGCGGTGTCGGCCTACAACAGCATCGCTGCCAGGTACGACAGCCTGACCGGTTTTACTGACCCGATGTATCGACACTTGGCCGCAACTCAACCGTGAATATCGGCAGCATCGCCTGAGTGAGCGGCCCGATCGCCACTGCATACAACACGGTGCCAAGTCCAGCGGTGCCACCGAGGACAAAGCCGACGATGACCACAGTAATTTCTATGCTGGTGCGCACGAGCCGGATTGAACGGCCACTGACCCGGGCAAGACCGGTCATCAGACCGTCACGGGGGCCGGGTCCGAGTTGTGCGCCGACGTACAGCGCGGTGGCTAGCCCGTTGAGCACGATGGCACCCAACAGCAGGGGGATGCGGATAGCCAACGAATCTAGTTCGGGCGTGAGATGGAGGGTGAGGTCTGCTGACAACCCAACGAGGAAGGCGTTGGCAATGGTGCCGACGCCGGGGCGTTGTTTCAGCGGGATCCAGATGAGCAGCACCACCAGCGACACCAGGATGGTCATCACGCCAAACGAGGTCGGTACGTGCTGGATGATGCCGACGTGCAGCACGTCCCAGGGAATCAGCCCCAAACTGGCGCGAATCACGAGGGCCATCGAGGCGCCATACAAGAAGAGACCGATCAGCAGCTGAATCAGTCGACGCGGG
>JBBQNO010000023.1:0-28542 GCA_038330045.1 Actinomycetales bacterium
TTTTTTGCCAGTGGTGCGTTGATCCCCATCCTGCCCTATCTACTGGGTTTCACGGGGGTCGCGGCGATGCTCACCGCGGTGGTGTTGGTGGGTCTGGCGCTGTTGATGACTGGCGCTGTGGTCGGGCTCTTGTCAGGGGCACCAATGGGCCGACGAGCGCTGCGGCAGCTAAGCATCGGGTATGCCGCAGCGGCCGCAACCTATCTGCTTGGCTTAGCTTTTGGCGCGGCCGGAGTCGGCTAACTGGCCGTCGAAGGAACAAGCGTTCGCGGAGCAGGCGTCGGCGGACCAGGCGGCAGTGGCCCTGCGGTCACAGAGCCGTCGGGCCCGCTCCCTTCAGGTCCAGAACCTCCATGCCACCGCCAGCCCCAAACTTCTCGATGTGGCCGATATACATCTGCCGTCCGGCATCGTTGAGCAACCCGTCGTGAATCGGCACGACCCGCTTGGGGGCCAGGCGCTGCACGAAGGCCAACGTGTCAGCCACCGAAGCCCACGGCGCATTGATCGGCACACACAGCACGTCGAGGTCCTCGAGCAAGGGGTGCTCTACGTCGAGGGCATCTCCTGGGTGGAACAGTGTCGGGTTGCCATAGGCCGTGTTGCTGGCGGAGGTAACGATCACGCCAAGGTTGTCGGGCTGAGGCACGCGGTCGTGGATCAGCGCGTGCTTCTGACCCGCCGGGGTCACGGTGATGGTGCCAAACGTGAGGGCATGGCCCGACTGCATCCGCTGAATGCTGTTGCCCAGCTGCGGCTCCGAGCCCTTGAGTCGGTCGCCTGCTTCACCTTCCAACCACAATTCCGCCCTTGGATTGTCCCGCAACAGCGCGGGGATCGCCGGCGGGTTGAGGTGGTCAGGGTGCGTATGCGTCACCAGAATGGCGCTGAGGTTGCGCACCCCTTCGACGTCGGAGAAGCTGCCGGGATCGATCAGAATCCGGATTCCGTCGACGTCGACGAGTAGGCAGGAATGGCCGAGATGAGTCAGGTGCATGCGCCACACGGTATGCGCCAGACACGGTTGAGGCGAGGCTCTGCGTAACATGTGCGCTCGTGGAGTTCCTCAACAACCTGCAGCCATCGCACGACCTGACCTACAGCGACGTATTTATGGTGCCGTCGCGCTCGGCCGTGACGTCACGGCTCGACGTCGACTTGAGCACCCATGACGGCGTCGGGACCACCGTGCCGCTGGTGGTGGCCAACATGACCGCGGTCGCCGGGCGCCGGATGGCCGAAACGGTGGCCCGCCGTGGTGGGGTCGCGATCCTGCCGCAGGACATCCCCGTCGAGATGATCGCCAACAGCGTGCAGCGGGTGAAGGAATGTCATCCGATCTACGAAACCCCCATCACCATCGCCCCCGAAGCGCCGGTCGCCGAGCTCCTGGCGATCATGGGCAAGCGTGCGCATGGAGCCGCCGTTGTCGTCGATAGACGGCGACCCGTCGGTGTCATCACTGAGCGTGACTGCGTCGAGGTCGATAGGTTTGCGCAAGTCAAGGACGTCATGGGCGACTGCGAGCTCACCCTGGCACCGGGCACCGACGAACGAGAGGCCTTTGCGGCGCTGGAGGCTGCCCACGTGGACCTGGCCCCGGTGGTCAGCGATGGCGAACTGTTGGGGGTGCTGACGCGCACAGGGCTGGTGCGCTCGGCGATCTATTCGCCGGCGGTTGATGCCCATGGGCGGCTCTTGGTTGGTGCTGCTGTCGGGATCAATGGCGACGTGGTGGCTCGCGCTGCTGCCGTCTTGACCTCGGGTGTGGACGTGTTGGTGGTCGACACTGCTCACGGTCACCAGGACAAGATGATCGAAGTGTTGCCGCTGGTGGTGGCTGCTCGCGACGAGCACTTGGCGGCTACCGGGGTCCGGGTGCCTGTGGTCGCGGGCAACGTCGTCGCCGCTGCCGGTGCCCGCGACCTGGCTGCTGCGGGTGCCGACATCATCAAGGTCGGCGTCGGTCCGGGTGCTATGTGCACGACTCGGATGATGACTGGTGTGGGTCGTCCGCAGTTTTCGGCAGTCTTGGAATGTGCTGCGGCCGCCCGCGAGACCGGGGCAGGAGTGTGGGCTGACGGGGGAGTGAAGTACCCCCGCGACGTTGCGCTGGCGCTGGCGGCAGGTGCCGGGTCGGTGATGATCGGTTCGTGGTTTGCTGGGACCCACGAATCGCCGGGCGATCTGATGCGTGATGCCGATGGGCGGGTCTACAAGGAGAGCTTCGGAATGGCGTCGGCTCGCGCGGTGCGCAACCGCACCCGCGACCGCTCGGCCTTTGATCGTGCTCGCTCGGCGCTCTTCGAGGAGGGCATCTCGTCCTCGAAGATGTACCTGGACCCCCAGCGCAGTGGGGTCGAAGACGTCATCGATCAGATCATCTCGGGCGTCCGCAGTGCGTTTACGTATGCCGGGGCACCGGACATCGCGAGCTTCCAGGATCGCGTGGTGGTCGGCATACAAGGTGCAGCTGGGTATGACGAAGGTCGCCCACGCCACACCTCGTGGTGACCCTCGGTCCCTAGGTAGCCCTACCCAGACGAGGCGAACAACTTTAAAACCGAGCGCCCGCAGGCCGTCCTCACGAATCTTCTCGCGCACCCATGCCTGACGGTGCGTCGCGCTCTGTGGAAAAGGTCGTCTGGTATGCCGAACTTCTCGCCCGCAGGCGTGGCAGCCAGGGATGTGGCGCGGAAGCGTGCGGTGCCGCAGGGGGGGCTATTTGTTTGCGGCGGCTCTGCGCCAGCGTTGAATTTGTGAGGCTGCTTCTTTACCGGGATGCGATGCCAAGACCACATCGCCGTTGGCAATATGGAACTCCAGTCGTTTGGGGTCCTGAGAGTTCGGCATCGGCTTCATCGCCGTGACATGCCGCCATGGCGTCCGGGCGCTGCTCAAGAACAGCCGGCGACGGCGCAAACCCTCCGCGTCCGCTGAGGCCCGACTGACCCACACGATGCAACTGACGACGGCGCCGCCGATGAAGGCAAAAAGGATAATTACCGCGGTGCTCTGATCGAGGCTGACCGCTGCACCGATGATCAGGACGATCTCGGCGATCGTGATGACCACCATCGCGATGGAAAGAGCGACTCTGCTGAGGTTTAGCGGGACGTAGTCAACAGATGGCATGCGCAGAATCCTAAGCGCGGTGGTGACTGGCTAACCACGCCGCGCCGATGATGCCAGCGTCGTTGCGCAACTGAGCGGGCACGATGGGCGCGCGCAGATGAAGCAGGGGCAAGAACCTCTCGGACTTCTTGGAGACCCCACCACCGACGATGATCAAGTCGGGCCACAAGAGGTCCTCGATATGCCCGTAATACCTCTGCAACCGCTCCGCCCAATCCTCCCAGGAAAGATCGTCCTTCTCCCGAATGCTCTCGGCGGCTTGGGTCTCCGCGTCGTGACCATCGAGCTCGAGGTGACCCAGCTCGGTGTTTGGCAACAACTCGCCGTTCAAGAACAACGCTGTCCCGATTCCTGTGCCCAGAGTCGTGAGCAATACGGTGCCGTTGTTGCCCTGGCCCGCCCCGTAGTGCATTTCGGCGGCACCAGCGGCATCGGCGTCGTTGACCACCAATGCTTGGCGGCCCAATACATCGCCGAACAACTCTTCGGCGTTGGTGCCGATCCACGACGGGTCTATGTTCGCCGCGCTACGCACCGTCCCGTGGTGCACGACCGCCGGGACTGTGACCCCGATCGGGCTCTTTTTACCAATGTCGTCCTCGAACTTGTCGACGATTTTAGCGACGATCTCGGCCACCGCCTCGGGCGTTGCCTCCTTAGGGGTGTCGATCCGCTCGCGATCCTTGGCAAATTCGCCCGCCTTCAGGTCGACCGGGGCACCTTTGATGCCGCTGCCACCGATATCGATTCCTAATACGTGGTCCTTGGACATGGCGTACTCCTTAGTGAGTCGGGATCTTCGGGGGGTCTAGGTCAGGGCAACGTGAGGATTTCTGCCCCGCGGGAGGTGATGAGCAGGGTGTGTTCGAACTGGGCAGAGCGCCGGCCGTCCTGAGTCACAATGGTCCAGCCGTCATCCCATTCGTCCCACTCGGGCGTGCCGAGGTTGAGCATGGGCTCGATCGTGAAAGTCATGCCCTCTTCGATCAGAATGTCGTGCTCGGGGGCGTCGTAGTGGGGGATGACGAGCCCGGAGTGGAAGCTCTGCCCCACGCCATGGCCGGTGTAGTCACGAACCACGCCGTAGTTGAAACGCTTGGCGTAGGACTCGATAACGCGACCGATCACATTGACTGCTCGACCCGGCTTGGCGGCATTGATCGCGCGCCGCAAAGCCTCTTCCGTGCGCTCCACCAGGAGCCGTGACTCCTCGTCGGCATCACCGACGAGGAAGGTCGCGTTGTTGTCGCCATGCACCCCGTGGATGTAGGCGGTGATGTCCACGTTGCAGATGTCGCCGTCCTCGAGGCGTCGGTCATCGGGGATACCGTGGCAGATGACTTCGTTGACCGAGGTGCACAACGATTTCGAGAACCCGCGGTAGCCCAGCGTGGAGGGGTAGGCGTGATGGTCGAGGAGGAACTCGTGGCCGATGCGGTCGATCTCCGCGGTGGTCACCCCGGGGGCGATGGCCGCGCCACAGGCCTGCAAAGCCTGGGCGGCAATGCGGCCCGCAATCCGCATCGCTTCGATCGTCTCGGCGTCCTTGACCTCGGACCCGGTAAAGGGCACCGGACCGGGGCGGCCGACATACTCCGGGCGGGGTATGTCGGCGGGAACGCCTCGCATCGGGCCCACCCGGCCCGGACGGACCGCGTAGGTAGAAGCGGTGGTGCTGCGCGACGCAGTGGGGGCTGAAGCCATACGGTGGAGTCTAAAGGCCGGGCTCTACCGGTTCTTGCTGAACAATGACGATGCGGAGTGTGAGATGAAGTACTGGTTCAACGTAGATTCAAAATCGGTGGAGTCACACGACGATCCGGCTCGGGCCCGCAGCGAAAATCTTCTCGGGCCTTACGACACCGAGGCTGAGGCGCAGGATGCGCTGGATACAGCAGCCGAGCGCACCCAGGCGTGGGACGACGAAGACGAAGCGTGGGACAACGCCACTTCGGACGATCAGGAGTAGCTAGCGACGTAACGTCGGCAGCACGTCAGCGGCGAAGACGTCGATCCACTCACGTTGGTTGCGCCCGACGTTGTGCAGATAGATCCGGTCGAAGCCCAGGTCGACGTACCTCTGCAAGTGAGCTCGGTGCAGGTCCGGGTCCGACGAAATCACCATCCGGCCCTCAAAATCCTCCGGGCGCACTAACGCAGCCATCGCGGCAAAGTCGTGCGGCGATCGGATGTCGGCCTTGGCGAACTTCATCCCGCCGTTGGGCCACTGCGTCATCGCGTTCGACATCGCCTCTTCGTCGGTGGGTGCCCAGGACAGGTGGACCTGGAGGACCTTCGGCATCACGTCGGGGTCTTTGCCGACTTCACGGGCCCCCTGGGCGAAGCGGTCGAAAAGACCCGTGATCTTCTCCAGCGGGGCGCCGACGGTGATGATGCCGTCGGCATACTTGCCGGTCCGTTTGGCGTTGATGGGTCCGGCGGTGGCCACCAAGATCGGCGGGGCCTGCTCGGGCATCGTCCAGATGCGGGAGGTCTCCATCGTGAAAAACTCGCCCTGGTGCTTGATGTCTTTGTTGTCGGCGCTTGCGGCGTAGAGGTTGTTGATGATCTCGATCGCCTCAAACATCCGCCGCGAACGTGCGCCAGCCTCGGGCCAGTAGCCGCCGACGACGTGCTCGTTGAGCGCTTCGCCAGCGCCCAAGCCAAGCCACGACCGGCCAGGGTTCATTGCCTCCAACGTCGCGGCGGCTTGAGCCACCAGCGCCGGGTGCATCCGAAAACTCGGGCAGACCACGCCAGGCCCCAGATCGCCGGTGGTCTGCTCGCCGACCGCCGCCAGCACGTTCCAGACGAACGGCGACTGCCCCTGGGCGGGCACCCACGGCTGAAAGTGGTCGGCCGCCATACACCCGGAAAATCCCTTGGACTCGGCGTATGCCGTCAGGTCCACAGCCTCCCTCGGGTGGAACTGCTCGAGCATTGCCGCGTAGCCGATCGTCAGTCCACTCATCGACCCAGAGTATGCCGACAGGTCGCGCAGCTGATGGCGGTGGTCGTGACGTGCTGGGCGTCACGCGAGTGATCCGCATCGTAAGTTGTCACCCGTGGATGACCTGATGGCCGAGAAGGTGCTGATCGTGGTGGAGCGCATTCCGCCTGGGTCTGTGGCGTCGTACGGGGACATCGGCGGCATCGTGGGGATCGGACCACGATTCGTCGGCAATGTGCTGTCGATGTACGGGTCGGGCGTCCCGTGGTGGCGGGTCGTCAATGCTCAAGGCGACCCCGGCGGCGGACTCATCGAACGGGCGGTGGAGCACTGGGCCACGGAGGGCATCGAGGTGAAGCCAAACGGGAGGGGCTGCCGGATAGCTGCCTACCGGACGGACCTGCTGGCGCTTGCGGCGGCATACGACCTGGGCCTGACGGCACTCGGCGATCTGTCCTGACGACACCCCCGACCTGAGCGGCCACCGGGTTGACGTGATCCCTTGGGCCGATCTCGACGGGTGCGCCGCCGGGACAAAGCGTCAGATGTGCGGGACGTGCGCGTCCAACTCAGCCAACCAAGCCCGCGCGTTGCCGTCTGACGGCGCTCGCCAGTCGCCACGCGGCGACACCGCACCCCCGGTCGACACCTTCGGCCCGTTTGGTAGCGCCGACCGCTTGAACTGGCTGAAGCCGAAGAAGCGCTTCACGAACAACTCCAACCACGATCGCACCGCTGCCACGTCGTAGGCGTTGCGCTCACTCGCCGGGAACCCAGGAGGCCAAGCCCCGATTTCGACGTCGCGCCAGGCGTGCCACGCGAGGAAGGCGATCTTGCTCGGCCGGTAGCCGTATCGCAGCACGTAGTGCAGGTTGAAATCCTGCAGTTCGTACGGCCCGATGTGCGCTTGAGTGCTCTGATAGCCCGCCGCGTCGGCCGGCACCAACTCTGGTGTGATCTCGGTGTCTACGATCGACTGGAGCACGGCGTCGACGTCGGAGGTGAACATCTCCGAGCTGATCGCCCACCGGATCAGGTGCTGGATCAGCGTCTTAGGCACACCGGAGTTCACGGTGTAGTGCGACATGTGGTCGCCCACGCCGTAGGTGCACCATCCGAGCGCCAACTCCGACAGGTCGCCGGTGCCCAGCACGATCCCACCGTGTTGATTAGCCAACCGGAAGAGATAGTCGGTGCGCAGCCCCGCTTGGACATTCTCGAACGTCACGTCGTAGACCGGCTCGCCGTCGGCAAAAGGGTGGTTCATATCGGCCAACATCTGGCGGGCCGCAGGCTGAATGTCGATCTCAGCAAAGCTGACACCCAGGGCCTGGGACAACAGGGTCGCGTTGGTCTTGGTGTGGTCCGAGGTGGCAAAACCCGGCAACGTATAGGCCAGGATGTCGCCGCGCGGCCGACCGAGTCGGTCCATTGCGCGAGCCGCGACGACCAGGGCGTGGGTCGAGTCCAACCCGCCCGAGACCCCAATCACGACCTTGGGCTGACCGATCGCGGACAGTCGCCGCTCCAATCCGGACACCTGGATGCTGTATGCCTCGTAACAGTCCAGCGCCAACTTCGCCGGATCGTCGGGCACGAACGGAAAGCGGTCTACCGACCGGCGCAAACCGATGTCGGTATGTGGTGGCTCTAGCGCGAACTCGACCGTACGCACTGCCCCGGTGCGGTCGGCATACGCCGCGGAGTTGTCGTCGAAGGAGCCGTTGCGCAGCCGATCTTGCCGGATGCGGTCCAGATCGAGGTCGGCCACCGCCCGCTGAGGCCCGGACGGAAAACGGTCGGACTGGGCCAGCAGGTCCCCGAGCTCGTAGATCATTGTCTGCCCGTCCCAGGACAGATCGGTGGTCGACTCGCCCTCCCCAGCGGCGGCATACAGGTAGGCACTCAACAACCGCGAACTCGCCTCGGCACACAACGTATGCCGACCCGCCGACTTACCGATGTTGATCGGGCTGCCCGAGAGGTTGGCGATGACCGTGGCCCCGGCCAACGCGGCCACACTACTCGGCGGAATAGGCACCCATAGGTCTTCGCAGATCTCGACGTGCAGCACCAAACCCGGAATGTCGCTTGCCGCAAACAGCACGTCCGGACCAAACGGAACTACAGCCCCACCCAACGCGATGGTCGAGCCAGCCGTGTCGCCCCCCGACGCGAAATGCCGCTTCTCGTAGAACTCTCGGTAGTTCGGCAGGTAGGACTTCGGCGCTACCCCGAGGATGGCCCCGCGGTGCACCACCACCGCGCAGTTGTAGAGCCGATTGCGAAAGCGCAGGGGCGTCCCGACGACCAACACGGTCATGAGAGCGGAACTCGCGGCCACCACATCGTTCAGCGCGGCAAGGGCTGCATCCAGAAGCGCGTCTTGCAGCAGCAAGTCGTCAATGGCATACCCAGTCAGCCCCAACTCCGGAAAGATCGCTACCGCTACGTGATCCTCGGCGCATTCGCGAGCCACCGCGATGGTGCGCTCGGCGTTGGTGGCGGGGTCGGCGATGGCCACCGGCACCGTGCAGGTGGCCACTCGGGCAAAGCCCTGGTCGTAGGCACTGTAGAACTCCACCGGGTCAGTCTGTCAGGCATCGCCGGGGCCATACGGCAGGATGAGCGCATGGATCGTCAGCAGGAGTATGTACTGCGCACCATCGAGGAACGCGACATTCGCTTCGTGCGGCTGTGGTTCACCGACATCCTCGGAGCGCTCAAGTCCGTGGCCGTGGCCCCAGCCGAGTTGGAGCAAGCCTTCGACAGCGGCATCGGGTTTGACGGCAGTGCGATCGAGGGCTTCACGCGGGTTTACGAGGCCGACATGGTCGTCCAGCCCGACGCGAGCACGTTCCAGGTGCTGCCGTGGCGCGGCGACAACCCCGGCACCGCCCGCATGTTTGCCGACATCCGAATGCCCGACGGCACTCCGGCGATGACAGACTCGCGCTACGTCCTCAAGCGCACCTTAGACAAAGCCGCCGACCTGGGGTTCACCTTCTACACCCACCCCGAGATCGAGTTCTACCTGTTCAAGGAGCCCTACGTACCCGGCACCATCCCGGTGCCCGTCGATAATGCTGGCTACTTCGATCACGTGGCGCGAGGCGACGGTCACGACTTCCGTCGCTCGGCGATCACCATGCTGGAGCAGATGGGTATCTCGGTGGAGTTCAGCCACCACGAGGGCGGCCCGGGCCAAAACGAGATCGACCTGAGGTACGCCGACGCCCTGTCGATGGCGGACAACATCATGACCTTCCGCACGGTCGTCCGCGAGGTGGCCCTGCAGCACGGCTCGCTGGCGAGCTTCATGCCCAAACCGTTGGCGGGGCAGCCGGGATCGGGGATGCACACGCACGTGTCGCTGTTCGAGGGCGACACCAACGCCTTCTACGAGCCGTCCGCCGACTACGAACTGTCGATCACCGGGCGACGGTTCATGGCCGGACTCTTGGTGCACGCTCGTGAGATCTGCGCCGTGACCAACCAGTGGGTCAACTCGTACAAGCGCCTTTGGGGAGGGGCCGAAGCACCTGCATACGTCTGCTGGGGTCACAACAACCGAAGCGCGATGGTGCGAGTCCCGATGTATTCGATCGGTCGTGGGCACTCCCGTCGAATCGAAATCCGGTCCATTGACTCCGCCTGCAACCCCTACCTGACGTATGCCGTCGTGTTGGCGGCCGGGCTCAAGGGCATCGAGGGTGAGTACGAGTTGCCCGATGAGGCCGAGGACGACGTGTGGGGACTGACCGACGGCGAGCGACGGGCCATGGGCATTGACCCGCTGCCTCAGTCGATCGGTGAGGCCGTGGCCATCATGGAGGAGAGCGAACTGCTCGCCGAGGTGCTGGGCGAGCAGGTCTTTGACTTCTTCTTGCGCAACAAGTGGCAGGAATGGTCGGACTACCGGTCTCAGGTCACGTCCTTTGAGTTGGATCGGTATTTGGTGCGGCTGTGAACGACCGCCCGGAGCCTGCTGCAGCAGATCTTGCCCGGGCGGGATTCACTCAGACCGCACGATCGCTGCGCGTGTTGGCCGACCTGATGAAGGCCCTGCCGGGCAGTGTTGATGCTGGCGAACTCGTGGCCGACCTGGGCGGCGTGGCCGATCCTGACGACGCGGCCCTGGCCATGATCCGGCTCGCCGCAGCCGACGCCGCAGCTGCCCGCGTGCTCGCGAATGCTGGTGAGCCCCGACGCCGAGTGCTGCGTGTGCTCGGCGCCTCGACCGCATTGGCCGATCACCTCGTCAAGCACCCGGAGCACGTCGAAGCCGCTACTCACTACGCCGCCGTGCAACCCGACGCGGTGGTCGAGGCCGTGCACGGCTTAAGTGGGAGAACCGGGGCGGAAGCCCTTCGGGTGGCCTACCGGCGCGAGCTGGTCCGGATCGCGGCCACCGACTTGAGTGCGGAGGACCCTCTGGAGATCCTCCCCGAAGTGGCTCAGGCGTTGGCCGATTTAGCCTCTGCTGCAGTCCAAGCGGCTCTGGTCCTGGCCCAGAGCGACGTGCCTGCGGCCAATCAAGCCACCGTAGCCGTGATCGGCATGGGCAAATGTGGCGGGCGAGAGTTGAACTACATCTCCGACGTAGACGTCATCTTTCTCGGCGCCCCAGCGAGTGGGATCGACGAGGAGACGGGCATCGCCGTCGCCGCCAAGGTGGCCAGTGCGCTCATGCGTATCTGCGGTGAAGCCACTGCCGAGGGCTCGTTGTGGCCAATCGATGCCGCCCTTCGTCCCGAGGGCAAGAACGGGCCGTTGATCCGGACTCTTGCCAGTCACCGCGAGTACTACCAGCGGTGGGCCAAGAACTGGGAGTTTCAGGCCCTCCTTAAGGCGAGAGTCATCGCCGGGGACGACGATCTCGGTCAAGAATGGCTCGATATCGTGCGGCCTCTGGTCTGGGAGGCCGGCAGTCGTGAGGGGTTCGTCGACGACGTGCAGGATATGCGGCGCCGAGTCGAGGAGCACGTGCCCGCCGCCAGCTCAGATCACCAACTAAAACTGGGGCCTGGCGGCTTGCGCGATATCGAGTTCAGCGTGCAGTTGCTGCAGATGGTCCACGGTCGGGCCGACGACACGCTGCACTCCGGCACGACGCTGGAAGCCTTGCGGGCCCTGCGGGACGGGGGGTACGTCGGCCGCGACGATGCCGCCGCATTGGACCGGGCGTACCGTTTGCTGCGCTCGTTGGAGCACCGAATCCAGTTGTACAGATTGCGACGAAGTCACCTCATGCCCAGCGACGAGCGTGCGCTACGCCGGTTGGGTCGTTCGCTCGGTGAGCGCAGCGGAGCCGACAAGGCCATCGTTACCCGCTGGCGGACCGAGCAACGGGAGGTGCGCCGTCTGCACGAACGGCTGTTCTACCGGCCGCTACTTGCCGCGGTCGCGAAGCTCAGCCCCGATCACCTTCGCCTCTCCCCGGAGGCTGCTCGCGCGCGCCTGTCCGCGCTCGGATACCGCGACCCGGCCGGCGCGATGCGCCACCTCGAATCGCTGACCGAAGGCGTCAGTCGGCGCGCGACCATTCAGCGCACCCTGCTACCGGTGATGCTCAGTTGGTTCGCCGACGGTGCCGATCCCGACGCCGGGCTGTTGGCCTTCCGACAGATCAGCGACACGCTAGGCACCAAGCATTGGTACCTGGCGATGCTTCGTGACGAAGGCAGCGCAGCGCAGCGACTTGCGATGATCCTGAGCAGCAGCCGATATGCGGTCGACCTACTTCTGCGATCGCCCGAATCTGTGGCCTTGCTCGGCGATCCAGCGGGCCTGGTGCCCATCTCCCAAGAGGGTTTGTCCTCCCGTTTTGGAGCTGCGGGGGAGCGGCACGCCCAGACGGCTGACGCATACCTCGCGATTCGGGCGGTGCGGGCCAAAGAGTTGGTGCGGATCGTCCTGGCTGATCTGGTCGGCGACCTTAAAGACGTGAAGTTACGCACGGCCCTGACCGAGTTGACTGATGCGTACATTCAGGTGGCCCTCAACATCGCGATGCGCGGAGCCGAGCAGCATATCGACACCATCGTGATTGGTATGGGGCGCCTCGGCGGGCAGGAGTTGGGCTACGTCAGCGACGCCGATGTGATGTTCTGTTACCGGCCTCGTTCCGATGCTCCAGCGGCGGCCGAGGGCGAAGAGTCGGAACCCGGCAAGCTGGCCGCGGAGGTCATTGCCCGCTTGCGTAAGGGCCTATCCGGGCACGGCCCCGACCCGACTTTGGAGCTTGACGCCGACCTGCGCCCGGAGGGGCGGTCGGGCCCGTTGGTGCGAAGTTTCGACTCCTACGTCACGTATTACGGGCGGTGGTCGGCCGGGTGGGAAGCGCAGGCTTTGCTGCGCGCCCGCGTGGTCGCCGGTGACTCGGGACTGGCCCACGACTTCACTGCTTTGATCAATCCACTGCGATGGCCCGCTGGCGGTCTCAACGGGACGAGCGTGCGCGAGATCCGCAAACTGAAAGCGCGGATGGAAGCCGAGCGTTTGCCGAAGAATGCCGACCCCCGGACCCACTTCAAGTTGGGGCTCGGCGGCCTCAGCGACGTGGAGTGGGTAGTCCAGATGTTGCAGCTGCAACATGCGGACAAAATTGTGGGTTTGCAGACCACCGGCACCCTGCCCGCTCTCAATAGCGCCGTTGCCGAGGGCCTGGTGACGGCGGCAGATGCCCGCGCCCTGAGTGCCGCGTGGACGATGGCCTCTCAGTTGCGCGATGCAGGCGTGTTGTGGCGTGGGCGTCCGGTGGACTCCGTGCCCAGCGATCACCGGGACGCGGAGGGCATCTCGCTGATTTTGCGGCGGCCGGCCGGCGGCGGCGGTGCTTTGGCGCAAGAGTGGCGACAGGTCGCACGACGGTGCCGCTTTGTCGTTGAACGGCTGTTTTACGGCCAGGCCGCACCGACATCTGCGTCGCGCGTTGGTTCGACGCTCCGGCGTTCTTAGACTGTCCCGGTGAGTCCCGCTGCTGTCACCCCGACTCCCGCTTCTGAACCAGTAGGTATGTGGTTCAGCCGTGGGAACGTGCGCGCGGTCAATGTCTGGGCGGCCAAAAGCGTCGTGCCCGTGCTGGTGGCCCGTCTGGGTGGGCACAGCGTGTTAGTGCCCCGCGGTCGATCGGCGGTCGGCGCCCCGTATGACGACGCCGCCCTGATATGCGCCTCCCGCTTGGCTCCGGGCGCCCTTGCTCCGGCTATCGGCTTGTGGGTCATCGACGACCGGGCGGTGATCACCGTGCAACGAGGCAGGTGGCGGCGCACCCTGCGATGGGTCATCTGGGACCCGGCGCGCGGGATGCTGCACCCCGACGGTGTGAACAGCGCCACGCCAACCCAGGTTTTGACCGCAGCCGGGGGCGGCAACCGAGCCGAGTTGATCGACATGTTGAGCGAGCGGCACCACCCACCGCAGCGCCTCCTGGCTGCGGTCGCCGGGGTGCTGGGCCTTCCTGGTTCGGCGGCCCTGGTCGATCCGGACACGCCATCGACCTGGAAGCGGGGGTGGGAGCACGACCCACAGGATCGGGAGATTCGTTACTTCGAGGACGCCGTCGCCGGAGCCGTGGCGCTGCGCCGTGAGTTGGGTATGCAGGCATGAAGCTGACTCTGTACGCCGCTGTGGACGTGGCTTCGGGGCGGGCTAGTCAAGTGGCGCCCGGACACACCGACGATCCGCTCCAGGTGGCCCAAGGGCTGGTCGACGCCGGAGCGACCTGGCTGCATGTGGTGGACCTGGACCAAGCCTTTCGCCGCGGCGACAACCTCAGCCTCCTGAGTGACCTCATCGCGGCGGTGGGTGTGCCGGTGCAACTGTCCGGTGGCATCGACAACGAGGTGACCCTGCAAGCAGCGGCCTCCACCGGTGCGCACCGCATCAACCTGGCCTCTACCTCTCTCGTGGGTGAAAACCACGCCCTGAACTGCGACTTCATCGCAGCCGCGATGGCCGAGCACGGTGATCGTGTGGTCGTCGGAATCGACGTGCGGGACGGGAAGGTCGTGGCTCGAGGGAGCAACGTCGCGGTAGGAAGTGTGGATGAGGTCGTGGCGAACGTCGCGCGAACGGGGGCAACGGAATACCTCGTGGCCGACGCAAGTCGTGATGGCTCCCGTCGCGGTGTGGACGCTCCGATGTTTGGCTCCGTGAGCGCGGCCCTGAGACACGTCATACCTCATGCTTCTGTCGTAGTTTCTGGGGGAGTGGCTGGCCTTGACGATCTGCGCGCCGTGGCCCGGCTGAAGGACTGTGGCGTGTGTGGGGTGGTGCTGGGCGCGTCGTTGCACCATGGCGCGTTCACCCTCGCCCAAGCTCATGCCGCAGTGGCCGCATGAGTGGTGGCTGCATGAGTGGTGACCAGAGCCAGGGGCGCTTTGACGGGCACGACCCCGCCACCGGCGACACGGCCGGCGTTCCCTGGCAGGGGCGCACCCTGACCGGTACCGGATTCGACGGCGACGACGGGCGATCGGACGCCAGGCTGTACGACGCACTGCATACCGGTGCTCAAGAGTCGGCCCTCGTGGCTGCCGTCGCGAATGCCCGGCTCATCGTGCCTATCGTGGCTGTCCCCGGTGAGTCCCTATCCAGCGATATGGCGGCGGTGACGTTGTCTGCACCCGATGGTCGAAAGGCGTTGCCTGCGTTTTCCAGCACGGAGTTGCTGGCCTCGTGGGACTCGGCTGCTCGTCCCGTTCCGGTGACTGCTCAGCGTGCGGCATTGGCTGCGGTGCAAGAAGGGTGTGACGTGGTGGTGCTCGACGTCGGCACCGATCACGCCGCCGAGTTGCGGACCTCGATGGTGTGGGCGTTAGCGATGGACCGAGAGTGGTTGCCGTCGCACCGCGACCCCCACGTGCGCGCCGCCGTGGAGTCCGCAGTCCGAGCCGAGGAGCATCTTGGCGCGTGGTCGCTCGAACACGGCGAGGGCGGCGCCCTCGTGATTCAGGTGGAACTCACGTCCGGGCTGAGCGCGCCAATCATCAAGGAGGTGCTGCAACGAGTGGGAGCGGCTATCGCTACTGACGGCGAAGCGAGGGCGCGGATCGATGCGGTGTCTTTTCGCCTCCTTGGCGATTCAGGTTCTTGAGGCTCATGGCTCGGGCGACTGGGCTTTATGGCGCGTCCGCTGATAAGGTAATCGGAAACCGCGTGTGCAGTGACGAAGCGTCAAGTCGCCACAACATGCACACGGTGCAAGAGGAGCCACCTGAGCTCCCACCCTCTCGCCTACGTAAGGCGGTTGGTTAACGGTCACAGGGTGAGAGTCCGAGGGTTGGACTACCGCTACGTGGCTCCGGGATTCAGGCTCTTCGTGCACTTCGTGCGAAGAGCTTTTCGCATTCCTGCACAGCTTGTGTCGATACAGACCTGACGAAGGAGCAACAACATCAGCGAACCTCGCATCAACGATCGCATCCGGGTCCCGGAAGTGCGCCTCGTTGGCCCCAATGGTGAGCAGGTCGGCATCGTGCGCGTCGAAGACGCATTGCGTCTCGCCGCAGAAGCCGACCTCGACTTGGTCGAAGTGGCACCGATGGCTCGTCCTCCTGTCGCCAAACTCATGGACTACGGCAAGTTCAAATACGAAGCCGCCATGAAGGCGCGGGAGTCCCGCAAGAATCAAGTGAACACCGTGATCAAGGAGATCAAACTCCGCCCCAAGATCGACGCGCACGACTACGGCACGAAGAAGGGCCATGTCGTTCGCTTCCTCAACGGTGGCGACAAGGTCAAGGTCACGATCATGTTCCGTGGCCGCGAGCAGTCGCGCCCCGAGTTGGGTTTCCGTTTGTTGCAAAAACTCGCTGAAGATGTCGCCGAATTGGGCTTCGTCGAGAGCTCCCCGAAGCAGGATGGCCGCAACATGGTCATGGTTCTGGGGCCGGCGAAGAAGAAAACGGCAGTGCGCAACGAAAAGAAGCGCGACGCCGAGCGCAGCACCACCTCGTCCGAGCCTGACGTGACCTCAGATGAGGGCACTGCGCCGGACGACAACGAACAGCACGTTTCCGCCAGTTAGGTCGGGATCGGCTGCTCGCCCAGAGACAGCACCACGCCCGCCGCCCGATCCGCGGGCGGCCTCATATGGCACGCGTCATCATGGCGCTTGCCCCAGCACAAAGGAGTCGGCTTATGCCGAAGATGAAGACCCACAGTGGCGCCAAGAAGCGCTTCCGTGTGACGGGATCAGGCAAGATCATGCGTCAGCGTGCGCGTCACGTGCACAAGTTCCAGGAGCGCACCTCCTCGGCAGCTCGCCGGTTGGTCAATGACGTTCCGGTCGCCAAGAGTGACGTCAGCCGCGCAAAGAAAATGCTGGGTATGTAGCACCAGCCTTAGCAACAATCTCTGCATTACACCATTCTTAGCAACACTGAAACGCAAGGAGTTCTCACGTGGCACGCGTGAAGCGGGCGGTTAACGCCCATAAAAAGCGCCGGGTAATCCTCGAGCGGGCCAGCGGTTACCGCGGCCAGCGTTCGCGGCTCTACCGCAAGGCCAAAGAGCAGGTCATTCACTCGTTGGTGTACAGCTACAACGACCGTCGCAAGCGCAAGGGCGACTTCCGTCGCCTCTGGATCCAGCGCATCAACGCCGGCGCCCGCTCGCACGGGATGACCTACAACCGTTTCATCCAGGGCCTGAAAGCCGCTGAGATTCAGGTTGACCGTCGTATGTTGGCCGACTTGGCCATCAACGACGAGGCCACGTTCGCCGCGCTGGTGGAGTTGGCACGCGCCAACGTGCCCACCCAGCAGCCCAAGGCCACGGTCGACGCTGCCTGATTCCCGTTTGGGATTCGCGTAGGTCCATGACGTCGCACATCACGCCCCGGCATCGGCCACATGACTGAACGCCGCACACTGCTCGTAAGCCCACGCAGTGAGCGCGTCAGGTCTGTGGCCGGGCTGGGGCGTCGTGCTGCTCGGCAACGCAGCGGGCAATTTCTGGTTGAGGGCCCCCACGCGGTGCGAGAGCTCTTGGCGTATGCCGCCTCGCAGATCGTGGACGTCTACGTCTCCGCTGATGCGGCGGCCACACACCGCGACATTGTTGAGGCCGCCGAGCAGGCGCAGGTTGGTCTGTACGAATGCACCGACGACGTCCTGACACTGATGGCTGATGCTCAGCACCCGCAGGGCCTCCTGGCGGTGGCGCGCGCGATCGACGTTCCGCTCCCTGAGGCGTTAGCTGGCGTGGGTAGCGGGTTCGTTGTCGTGCTCAGCAACGTCCGCGACCCAGGTAACGCGGGCACCGTGATTCGCGCCGCAGACGCCTTTGGAGCCTCGGCGGTGCTAATCAGCGATGCCAGCGTGGATGTCTACAACCCCAAGGTCATCCGCTCCACCGTCGGCTCGATGTTTCACCTGCCGATCAGCGTGGGCTCACCGATCGCCGACGTTATTGCAGCATGCTCCCATGCTGGTTTGGCGGTGTACGCCGCGGACGGCAACGCCGACACCACTCTGGATGCCGTCGATCTAGCCGGTGCCCATGCCTGGGTGATGGGTAACGAAGCGTGGGGATTGCCCGAGGAGACTCTCGCCCTCTGCGACGCCACGGTCGCCGTGCCCATCGTGGGCCACGCCGAATCGCTCAATCTGGCGATGGCGGCGACGGTGTGTCTGCACACCTCGTCGCGGATGCGCTAAACCCCCTTTTCGCCGCCTGGGCAAGGTTATGCAGGCGGATATGGGGAAATCGCACGTCAAATTGCGCATAACCTTGCCCAGGCGATAGGAACCGGGTGCGGATGCGCTCAGGAGCGGCCTGACGTCTTTAGACTGGCCCGCGTGGCCCACACTCCAGAGCACCTAACGCCAACGAAGGCGCCCACCCCTGAACAGATCGGCGCCTTCGTTGATGACGCCATCGCCGCTATCGAGGCCGTGAAGCTGCTGGAAGCCCTTAAGGACGTGCGCCTGGCTCACGCCGGAGAAAAGTCCCCGCTTTCGCTAGCCAATCGCTCGATCGGCGCGCTGCCCGGCTCCGAAAAGGCAGCAGCAGGCAAACTCGTCGGTCAGGCTCGCGGCCGGGTCAACGCCGCCATGGCAGCCCGTGTGACGACTCTCGAAGCAGAGCGTGACGAGGCCATCCTGACTGAGGAAGCCATCGACCTCACCGCGCCGGGTGCCGCGCGGCCCCTGGGACGACGACATCCGCTTACGCTGATGGGGGAGCGGATGGCCGACGTCATGGTCGGGATGGGCTGGGAGGTCGCCGACGGCCCCCAGGTCGAGGCCGAGTGGTTCAACTTCGACGCTCTGAACTTCGACGCCGATCACCCCGCACGTCAGATGCAAGACACCTTCTTCGTTGAGCCCGCTGACGGAGGCCTCGTGCTGCGTACGCACACCTCGCCGGTGCAGGCTCGTTCGCTGCTCGAACGCGGGGTGCCGCTGTACATCGCCGCCCCCGGCAAGACCTTCCGCACCGACGAGCTCGACGCCACGCATACCCCGGTCTTCCACCAGATGGAGGGACTGGCCATTGACGAGAGTCTGACGATGGCTCATCTCAAAGGCACTCTGGACCGCCTCGCCGAGTCGTTGTTCGGTGAGGGCATCGTGACCCGGTTACGGCCATCGTTCTTTCCGTTCACCGAGCCCAGCGCCGAGATGGACGTGCGCTGTTTTGTCTGCGACGGTGCCGACGCGGGCTGTCGCACCTGCAAGGGCACCGGGTGGATCGAGTGGGGCGGGTGCGGGATGGTCAATCGAAACGTTCTGCGCTCCACGGGTATCGACCCGGATCGCTATCAGGGGTTTGCCTTCGGTATGGGGGTGGAGCGGTCTTTGATGATCCGAAACGGTATTGCCGATATGCGCGAAATGATCGAGGGCGATGTCCGCTTCGCCGCTCAGTTCGGGATGGAGATCTGATGTTGATTCCCCTTCAGTGGCTGGCCGAGTATGTCGACCTGCCCGCAGACGTGACCGGCGAGCAGGTCGCCGCCGACCTCGTGCGGGTTGGTCTCGAAGAGGAAGGTCTCTTCGGCGGCGAGGTCACGGGCCCACTCGTGGTTGGTCGAGTGCTCGAGATGAGCCCTGAGCCCCAAAAGAACGGTAAGACCATCAATTGGTGTCACGTCGACGTCGGCCAACACGGCCAGCGACTCACCGACGACACCCCTCAGGGGATCGTTTGCGGCGCGCACAACTTCGCGGTCGGCGACCTCGTGGCCGTGATCCTGCCCGGGGGAACGCTAGGCGAGCTCACGATTTCTGCGCGCAAGACCTACGGGCACGTCAGCGCCGGGATGATTTGCTCAGCTCGGGAGTTGGGGCTGGGCCAAGAATCGGACGGCATTATCGTGCTGCGCAACTACTTCGGCGACGAGGCGCTGTCCTTAGAGCCGGGGGACAATCTGATCCCGGTGTTCGGCCTCGATCAAGAGACTGTCGAGATCAACGTCACTCCCGACCGCGGATACTGCTTCTCGCTGCGTGGAGTGGCCCGTGAATACGCCCACTCCACGGGCGCGACGTTCACCGACCCGGCTCACCTGGGGGTCGACGCCGCGTCTGAGGGCGGTTTCGGAGTGGAGCTCCGCGACGCGGCGCCCATCCATGGCGTCGCCGGGTGCGATCGCTACGTAGCCCGGGTCGTGCGCGACCTGGACCTATCGGCACCCACTCCCTCCTGGATGTCCACCCGACTGACTCAGGCAGGTATGCGGCCCATCTCGCTGGCCGTGGACGTCACCAACTACGTGATGCTGGCCTTGGGTCAACCCCTGCACGCTTTCGACCTGGACACATTGGTCGGTCCGATCGTGGTCCGTCGTGCTCGCGCGGGTGAGAAGCTCACGACGTTGGATGATGTGGCGCGCACCCTGCATACCGACGATCTGTTGATCACCGACAACGGCGACATGGTGCTGGCGCTGGCCGGCGTGATGGGTGGGGAGTCGAGCGAAGTCAGCGCCACAACCACGAACGTGCTCATCGAGTCCGCACACTTCGATGCCCGCAGCATCGGTCGCACAGCCCGACGTCACCGTCTGCCCAGTGAAGCGGCCAAACGGTTCGAGCGGGGCGTCGACCCGAACCTCAGCGATGCGGCCGCTCAGATGGCGGCTGACCTGTTAGTCGAATTCGGCGGCGGAACCGCCGACCTGGCGATCACTGACGCTGACGAACGAGCCGCCCGGGGGGCGTTCGACCTGGATCTCGCATTGGTGAGCCGATACGTCGGCGTCGACTACGCCCCGGAGCGGATTGTGGACATTTTGGAGCAGATCGGCTGTGTCGTCAAAACTGCCCCGAGAAGCAAGAGCGCCGTCACCGTGTCGGTGCTATCACCCTCGTGGCGCCCCGATCTCACCGACCCTACCGATTTGGTAGAAGAAGTAGCCCGCATCGACGGATACGACAAGATCCCGTCGATCGTTCCGGCAGCTCCTGGTGGACGCGGCCTCACTCATCATCAGCGTCTTCGACGCGCCATCGCCGGTGCCCTCGCCGGCCAAGGCTTGGTCGAAGTGCTGACCTATCCCTTCGTGGGAACGAAGCGCTTCGCCGACCTCGGGGTGCCTGCCGGTGACCCGCGACTCAATGCGGTTGCCCTGGCCAACCCACTGTCCGACGAAGCGCCGCTCATGCGCACGGAATTGCTTCAAACGCTGCCTGACACGCTGCGGCGCAACGTCTCGCGCGGGGCCAAAGATGTGGCGCTCTTCGAGATCGACACCGTTTCTGCCGCGAAGCAGGCGAGCGCACCAGCTCCGGCCGGTGGCACGGTGCCCGACGACGACACGTTGGCCCAGATTCGTGATGCGGTGCCATCTCAGCCGTGGCACGTAGCCATGATTGGTAGCGGGTCCGCCGAGCGTGGCGGTTGGTGGGGCAATGGCCGAGCGGCCCAGGCCAGTGACGCAGTGGCGTGGGCCCGGTCGGTGGCTGCAGTCGCCGGATTGCACGACGTCTCTGCCATCACCGATTCCCGTATGCCGTTCCACCCGGGTCGTTGTGTGCGCTTGGTGCTCCCGGGCTTGGCTTCGGCTGAAGCGACAACGGGAACCGACGATGGCGCCGATGAGATCCAGTTGGGGTGGGCCGGAGAGCTACACCCCAAGGCCATCGCGGCGCTGGGCTTGCCTGCGCGCACCGTTGGCGCCGAGGTTGACCTCGACGTGGTGGCCGCCATGAGCACGGATCGGTTTATCGCCTCGCCTATCTCGACGCAGCCGCAAGCCACCTCCGACGTTGCCTTGACGGTGGCCCGGTCAGTGCCTAACGCAGCCGTCGAGGCTTCGCTGCGGGCGGGCGCTGGCCAGCTGTTGGAATCGATCGTGCTCTTCGACGTCTACGACGGGGACCAGATCGAGGGGACGGATAAGTCGCTGGCGTTCCGGCTGGTGTTCCGCGCTAGCGACCGCACGCTACGCACCGAAGAGGTCAACGAGGCTCGCGACGCCGCGATTGCTCGTGCCGCCGCCGATCACGACGCGGTGCAGCGCGCATGAAGACAGTGGTCGTCACGGGAGGCTCGCGGGGGATCGGCGCCCACATCGCTTTAGGTTTCGCCCGTGAAGGCTGGTCGGTCGTGGTGCTCGGTCGCTCCCTTGAGGGTTTGGCGCAAGTCAAGGCTGAGTTGCGCGAGACGGGATCCGACGTCTTGGCGCTGGCCTGCGACGTCACCGATGAAGCAGCCGTCGCAAAGATGGTCGCTCAGGTGCGGGCATCCCGTCCCAGCATCGACGTCGTGGTCAACAACGCAGGGCTGATCGAGCCCGAGGTTCCGCTCTGGGAGTCAGACGCCAACCTCTGGTGGCAGGTCATCGAGACGAATGTGCGCGGCCCGTTCCTAGTCACGCGCGCCGTGGCTCCGGTGATGATTGCCAACGGCGGTGGGCGCTTCATCAACATCAACTCTGGTGCGGCGACCCGTGAGAGCGCCGTGCTGACGGCATACAACGCATCGAAGTCAGCCTTGGCCCGGATCACTGGTGGCGTTGCCGCTGCGGGGGCCGAGCACGGAATTCATGCGTTTGACCTCGCGCCCGGCGTGATCGATACGGACATGACGCGCTCCATGACCTTGCACAAAGGACGCACGCAGTGGACCGATCCTGACGACGTGACCGACCTTGCACTGGCCATCGCCAGGGGCGAGTTGGACGAATTCTCAGGTCGCATGGTGCGGGCGGGCGCAGACACTCCGGCGTCCTTGCAGGCTGCGGCCAAGGCGGGCCTGCCCGATGGAGCGCGAACGATCCGGCTGCGCCCGTGGGGCGACGACGACCCCATGGCGTAGTCGATGAACGAAGCGTGCGTGTAAACGAATCGCTGCCGGCCAGCCCCCGTATGGGTTGGCACGAGTTGACCGTGGCAGTGCGGGTGTACGTGGAGGAAACCCTGGGTGCTTCATTGGTGTCTAACGACCCGTGCACTGGAGGGTTCTCAGCTGGGACGGCCGACGTCATGACCACCACCGACGGCACCCGGGGCTTCGTCAAAGCCATCGGCACGGAGCCTAATCCCGTAACGCCTAGCCTGCTTCGAACCGAGCACGCAAGGCTGATCAACCTGTCGGCGGTTGACCCCGGACATCTCCTCCCCCGGACTCTGGGCTGCTATGACGACGGTGAGTGGGTTGCGGTCATCGTCGAGGCGGGACGATTCTACGAGATGTGAATAATCATGCATAAGTCTGTATAGTTCCACGATGTGACCGTCAGTGAAGCACGCATTAGCACTGTCGAGGGGGCTATCCCCGCGACCCGCGCAGCGCGCCATCAGCGGATCACCGACCTTCTGGAGCGTCAGTCCGTATCGTCGCAGGCCGACCTGCTCATTCTGCTCGAGCACGACGGAATCAGCGTCACGCAGGCCACACTGTCTAGGGATCTACTCGAGCTCGGTGCCGTGAAGATCCGGCCCGCCCCGGGAGCAAGCCTGGTGTATGCCGTGCCCGGCGCCGGGGGAGATACGACGCCCCGACGGGCCCAAACCGGTGTCGAGGTCTCGGCACGACTCGCCCGGTTGTGCGAAGAGTTGCTGGTCAGCGCCCGTAGTTGTGGCAACCAAGTCGTTCTACGCACGCCTCCCGGGGCCGCTCAATACTTGGCCTCGGCCATCGACCGCAGCGATACCGAAGACATCTTGGGCACGATCGCCGGCGACGACACGATTCTGGTCATTACCAGGGACGTCGGGCAGGGCCGCGTCACCGCCGCCCGGCTCCTAGCCCTTGCCGGCGTCGAGCGAACCGTTAGCGGTGACTGATCGCCTACGATTTTTGACCGCGCCCGCAACACCGCAACGCCCCAAGAAAACTCGTCCCACGGCATACCCAGCGTGCATCGACCGCACAGCGATTTCACCTGACCGAGCTCAACCAAGGAGCACACACATGACCAACCGCATCGTCCTGGCTTATTCGGGCGGACTCGACACCTCTGTGGCCATCGGCTGGATCGCTGAGGCCACCGGCGCTGAGGTTGTTGCGGTCGCCGTCGACGTCGGCCAAGACGGCGAAGACCTTGAAGTCATCCGCCAGCGCGCCCTCGACTGCGGCGCGGTCGAGGCGTACGTTGCCGATGCCCGGGACGAATTCGCCGACGAATACTGCTTACCGGCGTTGAAGGCCAACGCGCTCTACATGGACACCTACCCGTTGGTTTCTGCTTTGTCGCGCCCGGTCATCGTCAAGCACCTCGTGAAGGCGGCGCGCGAATTCGGTGCGACCACGGTGTCGCACGGTTGCACGGGTAAGGGCAACGATCAGGTCCGCTTCGAGGCCGGCATCCTGTCGTTGGCGCCCGACCTGACCTGTGTGGCGCCGGTCCGCGACCTGGCGCTCACCCGTGACAAGGCGATTGATTTCGCCGTCGCCAACGATTTGCCGATCGAGACCACCAAGAGCAACCCATACTCCATCGACCAGAACGTCTGGGGTCGTGCCGTGGAGACCGGCTTCCTCGAGGACATCTGGAACGCGCCGATCGAAGACATCTACTCCTACACCTCGAACCCGGCCGCGCCCCACGAGGCTGACGAAGTCATCGTCACCTTCGAGGGTGGCGCTCCGGTTGCCATCGACGGCTTGCCCGTCACGATGTTGCAGGCCATTGAGCAGCTCAACACTCGTGCTGGCGCGGTGGGTGTGGGCCGTCTCGACCTCGTCGAAGACCGACTCGTTGGCATCAAAAGCCGCGAGGTGTACGAGGCACCCGGTGCTATGGCACTTATCGCCGCGCACCAGGAGCTTGAGAACGTGACGATAGAACGCGACCTAGCCCGTTTTAAGCGTAGCGTCGGTCAGCGTTGGAGCGAATTGACCTACGACGGCCTGTGGTTCTCCCCGTTGCACAAGGCGCTGCGCGGATTCATTGAAAGTTCGCAGCAGTACGTCAGCGGCGAGGTGCGAATGACCCTGCAGGGTGGACGCGCCACCGTCACCGGTCGCCGCTCCGAGGTCGGACTCTACGACTACGGCATGGCGACCTACGACGAACAGGACACCTTCGATCAGTCGATGGCCAAGGGCTTCATTGAGCTGTGGGCGCTGCCGGCCAAGATGGCCGCTGCGCGCGACCTCAAGGCGGCTCAGTGAGCGTCAGCCTCTGGGGTGGCCGGTTTGCCGGTGGGCCAAGTCAGGCCCTCGCCGCGCTGAGCAAGAGCACGCACTTCGACTGGCGACTTGCGCCATACGACATTGCCGGTTCCCGGGCTCACGCCCGGGTCTTGCACGGCGCAGGACTGCTGAGCGACGAGCACCTGGCGACCATGCTGGAGGGTCTCGCTTCGTTGTTGACCGACGTCACCACCGGCGAGTTTGTGGCCCTTGAAGGCGACGAAGACGTGCACACTGCGCTGGAGCGGGGTCTGATCGAGCGCATCGGGCCCGATGTGGGTGGCCGGCTGCGCGCCGGGCGCTCTCGCAACGACCAGGTCGCCACCCAGTTCCGTCTGTATTTGCGCGATGAAGCGCGGGTGCTGTCGGCTGAGGTGGCTGATGTCATCAGTGCGCTCACGGATCAAGCCGCTGCTCACGCTGAGGTGGCGATGCCGGGCCGCACCCACCTGCAGCACGCTCAGCCGGTGCTATTGGCCCACCACTTGCAAGCGCACGGGTGGGCGCTTCTGCGCGATCTGCAGCGGTTCCAAGACTGGGACGATCGCAGCGCCTACTCTCCCTACGGCAGCGGGGCGCTGGCCGGGTCGTCTCTGGGCCTCGACCCAGAGGCTATTGCGGCCGACCTGGGCATGAGGGGCGCGATGGAGAATTCCATCGACGCTACGGCGAGCCGGGACTTCGCCGCCGAGTTCGGCTTTATCGCCGCCATGGTCGCCGTCAATCTGTCGCGCATCAGCGAAGAGGTCATCCTCTGGGCGACGGCAGAGTTCGGATTCGTGACCCTCGACGACGCGTTCTCCACCGGGTCGAGCATCATGCCGCAGAAGAAGAACCCCGACGTTGCTGAGTTGGCTCGTGGGAAAGCTGGCCGGATCATCGGCGACCTTGCCGGCTTGCTGGCCACGCTCAAGGGGCTGCCGTTGGCTTACAACCGCGACCTTCAAGAAGACAAAGAGCCGGTTTTCGATGCGATCGACTCGCTACGCTTGCTGCTGCCTGCCGTCGCGGGCATGGTCGCCACGCTGAAGTTCCACACCGAACGACTCGAAGAGTTGGCTCCTCAAGGTTTCTCGCTGGCCACCGATGTGGCCGAGTGGCTGGTATGCGAGGGAGTGCCGTTCCGCGTGGCCCACGCTGTCGCGGGGGAGTGCGTGCGCGTCTGCGAGAGGCGCGGAATCGGGCTGGAAGACCTCTCCAACGATGACCTCGCCGAGATCAGTGAGCACCTCACCCCATCGGTGCACGACGTGCTCACCGTGGCTGGCTCGTTGGCCTCTCGTGACGCTGCCGGTGGGACCGCGCCCGTACGGGTGGCTGAGCAACGGGCGGTCCTGCTGGACCGCTTGGCTCAGTGCCGCGAGTGGGTCGAGACGCCGCTGCCGATGAGGGTGTATTAAGCCACGCCATGCTGGCTCAGAATGATGTCGAGCAATGACGATGTGGCCCCATGAAACGCTAGGACACACCTCGGTGGTGGTGGCGCCGACCCTACTGGGAAGCATCATCCGCTGCGGCGAGGTGGCGATTCGGCTGACGGAAGTCGAAGCTTACGAGGGCTCGTGCGATCCCGGCTCGCACGCCTATCGGGGGCCGACGCCCCGCACCCAGATCATGTTTGGTCAGGCAGGCTTCGCCTACGTCTACTTCAGTTATGGCATGCACCACTGTCTCAACGTTGTATGCGGGCCGGTCGGGACCGCCTCGGCGGTCCTCCTTCGCGGCGGGGAGGTTATGGAGGGACACAAGGTTGCTCGGAGACGCCGTAACGCCGGTCGGTCGAGGCCGCACCCGGACCGCGACCTCGCTCGAGGTCCCGCCCGATTGGCTTCTGCACTGGGGGTAGACCTGCGGCACAACGGACTCGACCTCTGCGCCGCTTCCTCCGCGGTACGCGTTGAAGTCGGGGCGACGCCACCCGCACCCGCAGTAAGCGTCGGCCCCCGGGTTGGGGTCAGCGGGCCGGGTGGCGACGGGGCGACATACCCCTGGCGGTTTTGGCTCACCGGTGATCCCACCGTCTCGACGTACCGGGCAGCTAAGACTCGCCCCTGCATCCCCCGCGGTCGACGAACTAAGGCAAGGTATGCGGTGGCTGCCCCGCGTGGGGCCAGCGACGATGAGACAGAGGGTTAGTGAACGTGAGCGACATCATCGATGAGTTGCAGTGGCGAGGATTGGTCGCGCAAACGACCGACGAAGCAGCCTTGCGGGAGCACCTGGCGGAGAAGTCACGCTCGGTGTACTGCGGCTTCGACCCGACCGCTCCGTCCTTGCATTTCGGCAACCTGGTCCAACTCATCCTCCTGCGCCACTTGCAGCGCGCCGGCCACCGCGTGGTGTGTCTCGTCGGAGGCTCAACGGGTTTGATTGGGGACCCTCGACCCACGTCGGAGCGTGTGCTTCGCACCAAAGACGAAACCGCGTCTAACGTCGCTCAAATCCAAAACTTGGTCCGTCCCTTTTTGGGCTTTGAGGGGGACAACCCCGCCATGATGGTCAACAACCTCGACTGGACGGCGCCAATCAGTGCCCTGGACTTTCTAAGGGACTTCGGGAAGCACTTCCGGGTCAACCAGATGATCCGCAAGGACGCGGTGGCCGCGCGTCTGACGAGCCAGGAAGGTATCTCCTTCACTGAGTTCAGCTACCAGATCCTGCAAGCGCTTGACTTCCTGCACCTGTTTCAAGCTGAGAACGTGACCCTCCAGACGGGTGGACAGGACCAATGGGGCAACCTGACCGCCGGGGTGGACCTGGTGCACCGCGTCGAGGGGGAGTCCGTGCACGTGCTGACCACCCCGCTGCTGACCGACTCCTCGGGCGAGAAGTTCGGCAAGAGCGCAGGTAATGCGATCTGGCTCTCGGCGTCCCTCACGAGTCCTTACGCCTTCTACCAGTACTGGCTCAATGTCGATGATGCTGACGTCATCACCTTGGTGAAGGTATTCACGGACCTTGACCGCGATGCTGTGGGGGAGTTGGAGCGGGCGACAGCGGAGGCCCCGTTCAAACGCGCCGCCCAAAACACGCTTGCCACTGAGGTGACGACCCTGGTTCATGGGCACGGTGCGACGGAGATGGTGCAGCGGGCCAGTCACGTTCTCTTTGGCAAGGGCGACCCTTCAAGCGTGGACCCGGGAACACTGATGGATGCGACGGCAGCGCTGCCTAACGCGTTAATGGCCCCCGATGCGCTCATCGTTGACGCACTGGTGGCCACGGAACTGGCGGCATCCCGAGGTGCTGCCCGACGTCTCATTGTCGAAGGTGGCGTCAGCCTCAACAACGCCAAAGTCGTTGACGCCGATGCTGTCTTGACGCCATCGGACTTCCTCGGTGGGCAGGTTGCTGTGCTCAAACGGGGCAAAAAAAGCCTCGCCGCTCTGCATCGGTAGACTCTCTAAGGGGGCGATTTGCCACTACGTCGCGGGACACGTAATGTTCCTCTTCGTCAGCCCGACAGGGAGGCACGGACACCACGTGGAACGAAAAGCGCGGCGGCCGGTCCCGCGGGATGACAACCCTCAACGTCGACAGGATCACGATCCTGCGCCTTACAGAGTCTTCACTGAGATTGACGAAGCGCAGCAAGGCGGATAGGCTAAAGAGGTTGCCCCAAATTGAGGCTGGCCCTGGTGGGTTGGTTGATGTTGGTGTGTGTTTGATTCTTGAGAACTCAACAGCGTGCTTATAATCGATGCCAATTTATCCTGGCTGTCGTGACTGTGTGCTTGCTTTGGTGGGTGTGTGGTTGTGGTGGTTGGGTTTGTGTTTGAAGGCTGGTTTTGGTTGTGTCTTCTCCCCCCGGTGGAGGCATGGTTGGGATTGGTTTAGTTTTATTTTGCCAGTTTGATCTGGTT
>JBBQNO010000024.1:0-28004 GCA_038330045.1 Actinomycetales bacterium
CCGGATTTCATCAATGCCGAGCACGCACACCGGCGGCAGCGGCGCCGCCAGTGCGGGGGTGGTGTGGGTGATGAACGCGGCGTGCGCGATCGGCCACGACAACCCGAAATGGGCACCAGCAGCCGCCACGTCGCCGAAGCCGTCGGCGATCCCAGCACCACACGCTGCCCGTAGCCGGGTGGTCAACCTGGAGCGGGGCGGCACTTGCGGCAGCGACTCGGTGAACGAGGCCCTCGGGCAGGCCCGCTCCCGGCACCGCCACCGGTTCTTGTGCCACACCAAACACAACGGCGCAGACCCGTAAGAGATGTCCCTGGGCCGGGTGCTGGTGCGCTCTTTGAGCGACGTGGAGATCACCCCACACGCTGGGCACGCAGCCGCGGCACCCGTGGCGGTCAGTAAATGCACGACCCTGCCCCCGGCCTCGCCCAGGTCAACCCGGTGCACGGCCAAACCCTGCAGGTTGACGAGCCGATCCGCACCAACATCGACCTGCTGAACCCCGTCCAAGAATTGCGTACGCTGAACCACACCCGTGACCTCGCTTAGTGACTATGAACTGCTTCGACACAGCCATAATCACCGAGGTCACGGGCCTACACGCTCAAGCGAGAGTCCGGGCGTGCCCGGTTAAGTTCGAAGAGCCTCTTAGTGCCGGTCTCGTCAGGCGGGCTCGCCCTGGTCTTACGGCATGCCCCGCTTGGACGCGACGCGCACCATCTCGTCGTGCGAGTCTTTGCCCGCACCCACGTGTGGGATCCGGAAGATGAGAATGGCACCAGCAATACCCCAACCGCCAAAGATGATCCACTCGTACGGCCAGATCAGCGCGGCGGCCTGCGTCGGCATGAACTGACTTCCCAGCGCAGCAGCCAACACTATGGCAACGACGCCGGTTGCGATGCCGCCGGGGGTGCGGAAGGGGCGCTCCATCTCCGGCTCCTTGCGGCGCAACAGCACATAACTGATGCTGACGAAAACAAAGGCGATGATGAGGCTGAGGCTGCCAGCATCGACCAGCCACACCAACATCTGCCGACCGAAGATCGGCGCCAAGACCGACAACCCACCGATGAACAGCAAAGCATTCTTCGGTGTCCGGTATTTCGGGTGCAACTGCCCAAACCAGGCCGGCAGCATCCCTGAGGCGGCCATCGCGTAGATCAGGCGGCTGGCTCCGATAAGAAAGCCGTTCCATGAGGTCAAGATGCCGGCGATGCCCCCGAGCACCAAGATCTTGCCCATGGTCTCGCTGCCCCACAATGCCTCCATACCACTGGCCACCGCGAGGTCGGACTTGGCAAGATCCGCGGCCGGAAGCGAGGAACCTACGGTCAGCATGATCATCACGTACCAGCTGACTGCGGCCACAAGCGACACCAAGATCATGATGCCGATTTTCCGGTAGGGAAGGTTGATCTCCTCAGCAGACTGCGGGATGACGTCGAAGCCGACAAACAGGAACGGCGTCGCGACCAGCACTCCAATAATCCCTGCGGCCCCTCCCGTGAACCACGGGTCCATCTGAGACACGCTTCCCCCAGAGAAGGACCCGAAGACCAGGGCCGCACCGACGGCCATCAGGAAGACCACGGCAATCGTTTGGAACACCGCCGCAGCTCGCACACCGCGGTAATTGAGATACGTCATGACAACCGCGGCCACGACCCCCACTGCGACCCAGGACAGGTAAACGTCGTATTCGGCGATGGTCCACAACTTGACGGCCAGCATGTCAGGGAAGAGGAAGAGCATGGTTTGAGGCAGTGCCACCGCCTCAAACGACACCACCGAGACGTAGCCCAGCACCAAGAACCACGAGCACACAAACGCGAATCTTGACCCCATCGCCCGCAAGACGTACTGGTGCTCACCCCCTGCCTGCGGCATAGCCGAGCATAGTTCGGCATACGTCAGGGCAATGAACCCCATCACGATGCCACCCAGCACGAAGGCCAACGCCGCCCCCATGGTGCCTGCCTCCTCTAGGAAGCCGCCCGTCAGGACGATCCAGCCGAAGCCGATCATCGCCCCAAAAGCAATGGCCAGGACGTCCCACTGGCCTAATACCCGGTTGAATTCTGCTTCAGTCGTTGCCTTGCCTGAGTTGGACACACCGCAGACCTTAGCGGCTCGGATCACATTCGCGCTACGGTTTCGCAGGTCAGATCGGCCAAGGCCTAGCGGATGTTGTACTGATCACCGTTAGGCGAGGTCTCCAGCGCGCACAGCGCAAACACCACGATGCTCAGGCCCACAAAGTTCAGCAAATAGAGCCAACCGCTGAAGCCTGCATCGTGCAATCGGCGCAGAGTGATCGCAATCGTCGGAATGAACGCGCCAGGAAGTACAGGCTGATCACGGCGAACAAGCCAAACCCGATGGCCGTGAGTGCCCCGTTTCGTTGATCGCTCCGGTAACACCAACAATCAACGGCACGAAGGACACGAAGGACACGAAGAGGACGATGGTGGACATGGCGGTAGATTCACCAGAGTTCACTTCGACTCGCCCGCCCTTCAAACTGCGCGAACGTGGCGAAGGCACGCTTGACGGCGAAGACGAAGGAAATCCCGTAGTGCGGCTGGCTCAGCGGCGGCGTGCCCGAGTTCATGGGGCCAAGGCCCATGGGAGCCGAAGAACACGAAGGCATGGAAGTCCTGCCACCATAACGTTCGGATTCCGAATCTTTTGGTGAACACCGACGCTCGACGCGCGCCGCAGAACCTAGACTTGCGGGCGTGAACGACGACACCTCTGTAGACAACAGCACCCATCACGACGACGCCGAGCACTCGGCGGCGGGATGGGGGGCGGTCGCTTCAGCCCAATCGCTCCTCCCCCAGGGCCAAGAGCTCGTCACTATCGACAACTGGCAAGAGTGGCCTACTCTTCGGCACTCGTTTCAGCACATGCGAGAGATCATGCCGAGCCACGTCATCGCAGCGTCCTCCTACCCCACCGCTTTGTCGTATGCAGACCTGCCGTGGGCCGTGGGCGACCTCTGCATCGAAGAACGAGATGGCCGCACCGTCGATGACGTTATCGACGCTACCGAGACCGATGGTTTTATGGTGCTGCACCGAGACCACGTCGTTGACGAGCGCTATTTCGGGGCCATGGGCACCGACACCCCTCACCTCGTGATGTCCATGTCGAAGTCGATCGTTTCGTGCGTGGCGGCAACCTTGGTGCGTGATGGCCTGCTCGACCCCGAGGCTCCGATCGAGCGATACATCCCCGAGGTCTCGAGGTCCGGGTATTCCGGCGCAAGCGTGCGCGACCTGCTGGACATGCGCTCGGGCCTCAAGTTCTCTGAGACCTACCTCGACCCCCACTCCGAGGTCCGGGTGATGGAACGATCCATGGGCTGGGCGCCCCGCGGGAGTGACGACCCGGTCGGTATGTACCCCTTCATCCTGACGTGCGTTCAAGATCGTCCCCACGGCGGCATGTTCGAATACAAATCCGTGGAAACCGACATGCTCGGTTGGGTGTGCGAGCGCGTCGCCGGGGCGCGGATGGCCGATCTGGTCGCCGCGCGGATCTGGCAACCGATCGGTGCAGAGCACGACGCCGAGGTGTGCGTCGACCCCTTGGGCTCGGCCATTCACGACGGTGGCATCTCGGCCACCGTGCGCGATCTCGCCCGGTTCGGGCAGATGTTGCTGCACGCGGGGGATGCCGGCGAGCACGCCGGGGTCCCTGGTGCGTGGATCCACGACACGCTCTACCCACCGGCCGACGTCCGAGACGCTTTCGCGGCCTCAGACAACGAGCCCTATCTGCCTGGCGGCTGGTATCGCAACCAGTTTTGGTGCATTCCCGGCGATCAGGGCCCCATTCTCATGTGCCTCGGCATCCACGGACAGATGGTTTTCGTGGAACCGAGCACACAGATGGTCGGCATCAAACTCTCGACGTGGCCCTACCCACAAGACGCGGACCGGTTGCTGCCCACGATCGAGGCCTTCCGCGCGATTGGTCGCGCCCTGAACTCCCAGGGCTAGCGCGGGCCGCTACTTCAGCGCCCGCTACTTCAACAACGCGAAGAACGGCTGCTGCACCGGCTCGGCGACGGGCTCGAACGACTCCACCTCGTAGAGGGCGTGCAGCCCGTCGATGAAATGGCGACACTGATCGGTGAGCTGCCCATCCTCGGTCTGCATGCGCGTCTTGCTGACCAGGATGCCCAGGTCAGCACCCTTGTATAGGTATGACCCCTCGCCGCCGACGCGAAGGAAGAACGCTTCGTCGTCGGAGACGAGATAGTGCCAGTCCAACGTGTTGCGCTGGTATTCGAGCGCGCCGTCGGGGCTGATGTGATAGATCCCGGTGCGCGGCGCAGAAGTGACCATCGCAATGTCGCTGCGCGATGTCTTCAAGATCAACTGACTCCACACATCGATGGCGGCCAGTTCTCCCCACCGCGTGTTGATCTCAGCGGTATCAACGAAATAGTCGACGTCCAAGTATTCAAGGAGGTGGAAGAGGTATAGCGGCACGTCGGCATACGCCCCGGCCGTCACGTTAGTCATCGAGCTGGCGCCGGAAACGCGCGGGTTCAGCTCGCCGAGGTAGACCTCGTCGTCGTCTGTGTCGACCAAGACGTCAATCTCGAAGAACCCGACGTAGCCCTCCTGGCGCAGTCGATCACCCAACCGGCTGACGTGTTGAATGGCCCGGCGTCGCTGATCGGCGGTCAACGCCTCGGGGTAGAGGTCGTTGCCGCACCACCCGCCGCGGTATGGCGTCAGCTCGGCATACCCCGTGAGGTCCGTCATGAACGGGCCCACGACCGTCCCGTGCTTGGTATTGACCGCTTCGACGGCGACGGCGCGGTTGTTGATCCGCTTCATCACCTTAACCTCCTCGCCCACCACGTCGGCAGCGACCTTGTTCCACGCGTCTTGATCGGCCACGAAGTAGGTGGTCTTTCCGGAGTCCCCGTATGCCGTTTGCAGCACCCAGTCGGTGCCGAGGCCACCTGCGCCGGCTTGGGCGAGCAGGTCCTCCCAGGAGTCCACCGTGGTCATGATGTTGGGCACCGACGGAGCGCCCGCTTCGTTACCCAAACGGGTGGTGGTGATCTTGGAGTCGAGGTAGTTCCGCAGCTCGTGAGTGGGGTGGATGATGTCCCACCCGGACTCCTCACAGATCCGCTCGGTCTCTTCATTGAAGAAGACCATCGTGATCTTGGGCCGGTGACCGGTGCGCTTGCCGGCGGCATCGATGCGGGCGCGCACGTCGGGGTGACGCAGCAGGTAGTGGTTGATGTCTTCGCCGCTGGTGAACTGCTCGTGGTCAATCTCCGGCGGCACGAAGACCCGTGGGTGGTAGCCGTCCCAGGAGTCGTAGTAGGAAATCATCGAGAAGTTGCGCACCCAACGGTCCATCCCGAGGAGGTTGAAGGCGGTGGCCCCGACGAAGAAGACGGGCGTCTCGTTCATCCGGAAGAACGACCGGATCTCGGACATGTTGCGCAGTTGACGCGGCTCAACCGTGGTGGGTGCGGAAGGGGTCATCAAGGTCTCCTCGCTCGGGAAAGCGGCCACGATGGGCCGCCGGTCTGCGCTCATCCTTGCGTAGCGGCTACGCAAGCTCAACCATCTGCCTCTGAATCAGCTACTGAGGAAGCGTGATGTCACGCGGGGCCTTTCGTCGAGGGCCCTGGCGCAGGCCTGCGCCACGGCATACGTTGCGGATAGTAGCGGCGGGTCACTGGGCGTTGGCCACGCGGAGAGCTTGACGAACACGGTGTCGCTGGCGGCATCCATCCACAGCATTTGTCCGTGTATGCCGAGGGCTAACAACTCGCGCCCCCCGCGTGTGGGCAACCAGAACTGGTTGCGATACGAGCCCTCCGTCTCGAGGTCCGCGTCGCAGGGGTGACCTGCCCGCAAGTCTTTGACGAACAGGGGCGACACCACCTGGTGGTCGCCGATCGCGCCCGAGTTCAGCATCATCGAGCCAAATCGGGCTACGTCAACCGGTCGCATCGCCAGCCCACCGGAGGGGGATACCCGCCCATGCGCGTCGTGAGCAAACACCGCCCCCTCGCAGCCCAACGGATCTAAGACCAGCTCCTGGGCGAGATCGCTGATCGACGTCCCGCTCGCTTGCTCGATGATCAAGCCCAGCGCCTCGGTGTCGAGCGACCGGTAGGCGAAGGGCCCGTCGTGGATGCCCACCCGATCTACGCGGCACACCATGTCGTGCACCGAGCCGAACAGCGCCCCCGGGGCCTGAGCCTGGGTCAGCGCCAACTGGGCGAGCTCACCACCGGGCTCATAACTCTCTCGGTAGTCACCCCCGGTGCGCATGTCCAGCAGATCGCGCACCGTCACACCGCCGTACCCCCCACCCGACATCTCGGTCACATACGTCACGACGGCTCGGTCGGGGTCGAGGTCGCCTCGTTCCATCAGCACCCCAGCGACCACCCCTACTACCGACTTGGTGATCGACAAGCAGGGCAGCACCTCGCTGAGCTCACCCGGTCTGGCTTCCCATTCGTAGACCGTCTCACCGCGGTGCACAATTAACACTGCACTGGCGCAACTGCTCACCCAAAAGTCGCTCAGGAGTTGCGGCGTTCCATCGGCCCCGGCCACAGAAAGCGCGCCGAGATTCGACGCAGGTTCGACGAGCATCGACCGACCGTACTACCTGCTTTTACGTCAGCCCGCAGACTGCTTTCGTCACACCGTAAGTATGTTTTGATTTCGCTAAGGCGCAAGCAAGGAGATCACCATGTACGCGTGGCTCACGACCACCCGAGATCGGCCTTGAACTGCTACCAGGAATATTCGGACCTTCGAAAACGGCCTCAGTCCGGGCGGTCTCCATCGCGTCGAGCAGGTGGTCCCGCGCGTCACTGATACTCATGGTTTCCATCAGCGAAGTGCACCACTCACGGTGCGGCTCGTACGAAATTTTCCCTAGCATTGCGAGCGCTGCTCCTGCCCGACGGCAGCGAGTAACCATCAGCCGATGGAGTTCCTGTGTACCGGCTGGACGCCCAGCGCGCACAGCGCCATCATCGTCGTGGCCGGGTATGCCGTGCTCATCCTCGTGCTGCGAATCACTGGTGCTCGGACCATCGCCAGGATGACACCGATGGACTTTGTCCTGGCCGTCACGATCGGGTCGGCGTTCGGACGCACCATCACCGCCTCCGAGGTGCCCTCGGCCCAGACCCTTTTGGGTCGCTTCCCTGCTCATTGGCATCCAGTGACTCTTGGCCGTGGGGCGCGCCCCACGGGCCTGGGTCCGTAAGGCCGTCGATAACCCACCGGTTCTGCTTTGGCATGACGGCCACATGATCACCCCGTCGCTGCGCCGCCACCGGCTCACGGAGGTAGACGTCCATACCGCGGCCCGGCAGGCAGGTCACGGATCCCTCGATCACTTGGCGGCCACTTGGCGGCCGTGATCATGCAGCAGGACGGGGTGGTGGGAGTGGTCGGCAAGGGCACCCACAGCGACGGCTCGACCATCTTGCCGTACGTCGAAAAGCCCCCGTCGCAGACAGAGGCCACCGACGCGCCTGCGTAGCACAGGCGAGCCGGGGGCCGGTGGAATCGATCAGTCCTGCAAGGATGCCTTACGGCTCTCCAAGACCTCGTCGATCAAGCCGTACTCTTTGGCATCGGCTGCGATCAGGATCTTGTCGCGCTCGATGTCCTTGCGCACCTGCTCGACGGTGCGGTTCGAGTGCAGAGCCCAAGTCTCTTCCAACCATGTACGCATTCGCAGCACCTCATTGGCCTGGATTTCGATGTCCGAGGCCTGACCATAGTCACCACCAGCGAGGGCCGGCTGGTGAATAAGGATGCGCGCGTTGGGCAGCGCAAACCGCTTCCCCTTGGCACCAGCCGAAGCGATGACGGCGGCGGCCGAAGCGGCCTGACCGACAACGAAGGTCTGGACGTCGGGGCGGATGTACATCATCGTGTCGTAGATCGCCGTCAACGCGGTGAAGGAGCCACCGGGTGAGTTGATGTACATCAAGATGTCGCGGTCTGGGTCCTGGCTTTCCAGGACGATCAGCTGAGCGATGATGTCGTCAGCCGAGGCGTCATCAACCTGCACCCCGAGGAAGATGATGCGGTCCTCGAAGAGCTTCGTGTAGGGGTCTTGGCGCTTGGTGCCGTAGGCGGTGCGCTCTTCGTACTGCGGCAAAATGTAGCGGCTCGACGGGGCCAGCGGCGCTGTTGAGGAGCCGCCGGCATACGGGAACATGGGGGTGTTCATAGTTTCTTCTCTCTCGTCTCGTCGGCGGATCAGGAATTGGTGTCGTCGTTGGAGCCGCTCGGGCTCTCGCCCGGGGTCTCGGCGCCGGTGGCAGCGGAGTGCTCGTAGACGTGGTCGACGAAGCCGTATTCCTTGGCGGCTGCGGCGGTGAACCAGCGGTCGCGGTCAGAATCTTCGGCGATCTGCTCAGGAGTTTGGCCGGTGTGCTCGGCGATGAGATCGGCCATTTCCTTCTTGATGTGCAACATTTGCTCGGCCTGGATCTTGATGTCGCTGGCTGTGCCGCCGATGCCACCCGACGGCTGGTGCATCATCACGCGAGCGTGCGGCGTGGCGTAGCGCTTTCCCTTTTGACCGGCCGAGAGCAGAAACTGTCCCATCGAAGCGGCCAGACCCATCGCGACCGTGGCGACGTCGTTGGGCACCCACTGCATCGTGTCGAAGATCGCCATCCCGGCCGTCACCGAGCCACCGGGCGAGTTGATGTAGAGCCAAATGTCGGCTTCCGGGTCCTCGGCGGCCAGCAACAGCAACTGAGCGCAGATCGCGTTCGCGTTGTCGTCGCGCACATCGGAGCCGAGGAAGATGATGCGTTCCTTCAGCAGACGGTTGTAGATCTGGTCGTCCAGACCAGCGAGCGGGCGATCCCCGGCCGCGACGATTTCAGAGTTGCTCATCGTTGCTCCTTGCTTTCACGTCAGTGGTGTCACAGGTCTATGCCTTCGATGACACTAACGTCCGCCCCTGCGCGTCCACTCCCGAAGGTGTCCCGTGTTCGCCGTGAGCGCATTACTCCCCCACTTCGCTCGCTCAGGCGCCCAACGCACGTATGCCGCCCGCTCATGTGAGCCGGCGGCATACGGATGAGGGTGAGAGGGTCAGGCGTCCTTGTGTGTGCCTTCTTCGTCGGCGACAACCTCGTCGGTCGCGTCCTCGTCAGAAGCAACGTCGTCAGCGTCGTCTGTGTCGACCTCACCTTCGAAGTCATCATCCTCAACGTCCTCGTCAGAGTCTTCTTCGAGGTCACTCAGGTCAACGACGTTGCCATCGGTGTCGTTGACGGTGACCTCTTCAAGGATCCCGGCGAGAGCCTTGCGGCGGCCGACCTCGGTGACCATGGCGGGCACCTGATTGTCCTGGTCGATCTTTTGCGCGAACTCGTTGGGGTTCATGCCGTACTGCTGCGCGGTCATCATGATGTATTCGATGAGCTCGTTCTGCTCGACGTTGACCTCGTCGCGAGCGACAAGTGCGTCCAACAGGAACTGGGTCTTCATCGCCTTGCGGGTCGACTCGTCGACCTCGGCGCGGTGCTCGTCGTCTTCGAGGCGGCTTTCCTTCTCCAGGTGAGCGTCGACCTCAGCCCTCACCAGCGCGTCAGGCAGCGGGATGGTGGTCATCTCTAGCATTTTGTCCAGCACGCGGTCACGCGCCTGCACGCCCTGCTCGAACTTCACGCCCTGCTCAGCCTGCTTGACCAAGTCGGCTTTCAACTCTTCCGCGGTGTCGAACTCGGAAGCCAACTGAGCGAACTCGTCGTCGACCTCGGGAAGCTCGCGCTCTTTAAGCGAGACGAGCGTGACGGTGACGTCAGAGTCGCGACCCGCGTGCTCGCCGCCGGCCAGGGGGCTGGTGAAGTTGATGGTCTCGCCGACGGAGGTGCCGATGAGGGCCTCGTCGAGGCCGTCGAGCATGGTCGCCGACCCGATCTCGTAGGAGATGCCAGTCACCGAGTCGATCTCGTCGCCGTCAATGGTGGCCGACAGGTCGATGGAGGTGAAGTCACCGTCCTTGGCTTCGCGTTCGACGCCGACCAGGGTGCCGAAGCGGGCGCGCAGGCTGTCTAAACGCTCGGCCACGTCCTCCTCCGTGACGCTCACCGGGTCGACCTCCACGGAGATGCCAGTGAAGTCGGGGAGCTCGAAGCTCGGGACGATGTCGACCTCGGCCTCGAAGATGAAGTCCTGACCGTCTGCCATGGGCAGTTCGGTGAGGTTAACCTCGGGCTGGCCCAGGGGCTGCAGCTCGTTGTCCTTCATGGCCTGGGTGTAAAACTCCGGCAGCGCGTCGTTGACGGCTTCTTGCACGACCGCTCCGCGACCGAAGCGCTGGTCGATGATCCGCGAAGGGACTTTGCCCTTGCGGAAGCCGGGCACGTTCACCTGCTTGCCGATGTTTGCGTATGCCGCGTCCAGACGAGGCTTCAGCTCTGCGGCGGGGACCTCAACGGTCAGTTTGACCCGGGTCTCGGTCAGGGTCTCGACGGCACTCTTCACTACAAGGCACTCCAGAATCAGATTGGCTAGGGGTGTGGGGACCGTTTGAGCGGCTGAGCCACTCGAACGGGACGTCAAGGCATGCT
Source organism: Actinomycetales bacterium (assembly GCA_038330045.1). Taxonomy (GTDB): domain Bacteria; phylum Actinomycetota; class Actinomycetes; order Actinomycetales; family Dermatophilaceae; genus Ornithinicoccus. The sequence goes on from JBBQNO010000024.1 coordinate 10,619, forward strand.
AGTCGGTCGGGGTAGCCGGATTCGAACCGGCGGCCTTCCGCTCCCAAAGCGGACGCGCTACCAAGCTGCGCCATACCCCGTCATTGCGTGGTCGTGCCGTCGTGACTTTGCATCACCACGGCGGCCGTTAGACTATCCCCTCGGCGCGACGTTGAACGACGTCACGTTCGCGGGTGTAGCTCAATGGTAGAGCCCCAGTCTTCCAAACTGGCTACGCGAGTTCGATTCTCGTCACCCGCTCAACGCAGCACTCCCTTAGCGACATAGCGTGCTCCCTCCTGGTGGGCCTTATATCTCTTTTGCCCGTTGTCGTCGCCCGAACTGGACCGGTGCCCCGCCCCAGGAGCGCGCCCGGACGATACAGTTTGTCGTTCGACCACTCTAGGAGGAGCTACATGGGCTTCATGGACAAAGCAAAAGGCACCGTCGACGACCACTCGGACAAAATCGACAGTGGCATCGACAAGGGCGGTGACACCGTCGATAGCAAGACCGGCGGCAAGTACTCCGATCAGATCGACAGCGGCGGCGACAAGGCCCGTGACGGCCTCGACGGCCTCGATGGCAAAGACGACGACTTCGGCGACGCCAAGAACGCGACCGGTCAGAACAAGGGCTGAGTAGTTCTCGCGCACGACTCAACAACCAACGCAGCCTCCACGCCCTTCGGTGTAGGGGCTGCGTTGCGTTTCGCCCTAGCGGCGCAGTGCCTCTCGCACGTTCACTACGAGCACCACCACGGCAGCGGCGATCAAGGGCACAGCGATGACCGCCTGCCATTCAAGCCAGGCGAAGTACAACAAAGCGATCACCGCCGCGGCGCCGATGAACCGCACCGCAACGGCCAGGAACTGCCGTCGGAGTAGGCCCTCGATTGACATCAGCAGCATTACTGAGTAGATCGACAACAAGGTCGAACTGGCGCCAAAGACCGGCGACACCACAATGGCCAGTGCGCATAAAATCAGCGGTGTGGACAGGACCGACCACCACGACAACAACCGTCCGCGTATGCCGGTCCCCGGCTCCATCGGCGTCAAGCGGTGCGCGAGGTGGTCGTGCGGAGCGGCCACGGGGGTCTGCGAGTTGAGCGCGACGTCCATTTGACGCAGTTCGTCGGACAACCTCGTCGCCTCCATCGACAACTGCAGCGCTCGCTCCTCTTCTGCTACCAAACTCCGCACTTCGGGTGAGCCGGGCGCCAAGCCGGCCGCCGCCATACCCAGACGGGTGCGAGTTTCGTCGATGTCTGCCCGGACCTGCGCCAACCGCTCGCGGGCCTGCTCTGCCCGAGCCTCAATCATCGAGCGCTCCACCTCGGTGTTCGGTGCCACCTTGGCCAGCCCAGACCAACCGACCGGATCGGCCCAGGATTCTCGGACGGTGCCGTCGCGCTCGTACCTCGGGCCTGCTGGGCCACGCTCACCGCCGAGGCGGTCGCGAGTGTCGTGACCCCACAGTCCGCGATAAGCCCACACCCAGTCCTGAGTGTCGTCGAGCACCACCGGGGTCCACGCCTCGTCGTCGCCGACGCCAATCTTGCGACCATCCCCGCGGGCGTAGTCGACGTAAGGAATGGCAACTCCGCCACCCTTTGCCGTCGTCGACCACGGGGTGAATATCCGGGCGGCATAACGCAGCAACCGCACCACACCAGGCAAGGTGGGGGGTCGCACGGTGATGAGGTAGTCCCCCGGCAGGTAGGCCCCCGAGTGCGAGCCCGCCCCCGCAAACACCACAGGGTGGGCACCATCGACGAGGCTCAAGTCCGGGTCGTCCCAGCGCCGGCGCAGGTCGTCCCCGGTCTCATCGTGCGCTGAGAACACGACCCACCGCGGCGATGGCAAACCGGCGGAGTCGACCTCCCCAGCCCCGTCCAGGTAGATCGTGACCTGCTCCCAGTCGCCCTCGTGCTCGTTGACCCCGCCGAACCCCGAGCGCCAATTGTTGAACGAGTAGAAGTACCAGTACTGGCAGATGATCCACTGGCTCTCGCGGACGACCCTGCCGTAGTACGTAGGCCTCTGCGGCTCGAGGTGGTCACGCTGCATCTGAAAAGATCGAGCCGCGCTGCCGCCGGGCACGCTGCCCCGAAAGAGCAGCGAGAGCCGATTCAGCGCGTCAACGATGCGAGCGGTGACCCCCACGGAGGCTAGCCGACTCGCGCCACGCAGCAGCGGAGGACGTTCTTTGATCGGGATGCGGGGGCGATCGGGGTGCTCCACCCCGGTGTCGACTCCTGACAACGAATGCTCCAGCCCCCTCGAGACCCGGCAGTGCGTGCTGAGTTTGTCAAGGTCGAGCTCCGTGGCGGCGAACGTTCGAGTCGGCTCGTCGTCGCTTTCGTCACGCCACAGCGCCGCTCGTGCAACGTAGCGACTTGCCGAGACAGGAAAGAAATATTCGCCTCGAGTGAAGTGGATGACCGGTTCGAAGGCGCGCAGCAACGCCAGATCAGAGCGCTGATCTGGCTCCGGCTCCGGCTCGTCGCTCATCGCTTAGTCCAGGTCGGGCAGAGTTCCGTCGGCCTCGTAGTTCGACATCATGTCGATCCGGGTTTGGTGCCGCTCCACCCCCGAAAACTCGGTGGCCAGGAAGGTCGCCACCATGTCCCGCGCCTCCTCCTGGGTATGCATCCGGGCTCCGATCGAGATGATCTGAGCATCGTTGTGCTGACGGGCTAACGTCGCGAGCTCAGGGTTGTAGCACAGGGCAGCACGGATTCCGGTCACTTTATTGGCAGCCATTTGCTCGCCGTTGCCCGATCCGCCGAGGACGATCCCCAGCGAGCCTTGGTCGTTAGCCACCGCCTGGGCGGCGCGCAGGACGAAGACCGGATAATTATCGAGCTCGTCATAGGTGTGCGGACCGTGGTCGATGACCTCGTGACCCTGCTCGCCCAACCAATCGCGCAGGTCCTGGTGCATGTCGTATGCAGCATGGTCGCCGCCGATGTGAACGCGCATCGTGCTCTCCTAGGCTTGTGAATGCTCTCCAGATGAGGTCGCTCGCCTCACCATGACACCATCGTGGCATCTGAGCCACCCCCCGTTCCGCAGGAGGAATCGATGCCCGGCAAAAACTTGACTCGTGATGAGGCCCAGCAGCGTTCGGCACTGATCTCTGTTACGGCATACGTCATCGACTTAGATCTCACCTGCGGGGCCGAGACGTTCGCCACGACGACCACCGTGACTTTCGATGCTGCCACCGCCGGAGCCAGCACCTTCATCGACTTCATTGCGCACTCGGTCGAGTCGGTCGAGCTGAACGGGACGTCACTGACGGTGGCCGACGTCGTCGCAGACTCACGGATCCACTTGTCCGACCTCGCCGCGCACAACACACTCACGGTGGTTGCAACCGGTTCCTACATGAACACCGGTGAGGGGTTGCACCGCTTCGTGGACCCAGCCGATGGCGAGGTCTACCTCTACACCCAATTCGAGGTCCCGGACAGTCGCCGGGTGTATACGGTCTTCGAGCAGCCCGACCTCAAGGCCACGTTCACCTTCACGGTCACCGCGCCTGCTCACTGGCAGGTGATCTCCAACCAGCCGACCCCAGAGGCTGCTGCTGCCCCGCAGGCCGCCAACGTTGACGGCATCGAGGTGGCCCAGTGGGCCTTCGACCCCACACCGCGCATGTCGTCGTACATCACAGCGCTCGTCGCGGGGCCGTATGACGTGGTGCGCGACGAGGTCTCCACCCGCGGCGGCACCGTGCCGCTTGGGGTGTTTTGCCGCAAGAGCCTGACCCAGTATCTAGACGCCGACAACATCTTGAACTGCACCAAGGCAGGCTTCGCATTCTACGAAGAAGAGTTCGACTGCGCCTACCCGTTCGACAAGTACGACCAGATTTTCACCCCCGAATACAACATGGGCGCGATGGAGAACGCTGGCTGCGTCACGATCGTGGAGACGTACATTTTCCGGTCCAAGGTGACCGACACCATCGTGGAGCGTCGGGCGCTGACGATTCTGCACGAATTGGCGCACATGTGGTTCGGCGACTTGGTCACGATGCAGTGGTGGGACGATCTGTGGCTCAACGAGTCCTTCGCCGAGTGGGCGTCCACGGTGTGCCAGGCCGAAGCCACCGAATGGACCCAGTCGTGGACTACCTTCGCCACCTCCGAAAAGGCATGGGCCTACCGGCAAGACCAACTCTCGTCCACGCACCCGGTCGCTGCCGACATGGTCGACTTGGCCTCGGTAGAGGTCAACTTCGACGGCATCACCTATGCCAAGGGCGCTTCGGTGCTCAAGCAACTGGTGGCCTATGTGGGTCGAGAGCCCTTCCGAGATGGGCTACGCGCCTACTTCGACAAGCACGCCTGGGGCAACACGGCCTTGGCTGATCTCCTCGTGGAGTTGGAAACGACGTCGGGTCGTGACCTCTCCTCTTGGGCGCAGGTCTGGCTGCAGACTGCGGGGGTCAACACCCTGACCCCTGACCTCGTCGTTCATGACGGCGTCATCGAGTCCATTGCCATCGTGCAGTCCGCGGCGCCCGACTTCCCCACCCTGCGCCCGCACCGCCTCGCGGTCGGCTTCTACGACGACGAACAGGGCCAGTTGGTGCGCACCGAGCGCTTCGAACTCGACATAGACGGCGAAGTCACCGAGATGCCGCAGCTCGCCGGGCGCCCGATGCCCGCTCTGATCTTGCTCAACGATGATGACTTGGCCTACGCCAAGATCCGCCTCGACGAGCATTCTCTGGCGACCGCGCTGGCTGACCCACGGGCCTTCAGGGAGTCGCTACCGCGGGCTCTCGTGCTGGGGGCAGCGTGGGATATGACCCGCGATGCTCACATGCCTGCCTCGAGTTACGTCCGTCTGGCCTTGCGAGCGCTCGACGGGGAGAAGGACTCCACGTTGCTCCGGGTGTTGTTGATGCAGTTGAGCAGTGCCACGTTGCTCTATTCGGCGCCCGGCCACCGTGACGAGGTTGTCGCCGAGGTGGTCTCTGGCTTGCGGGCGGCGGCGTGGGGTGCGGAGCCGGGCAGCGATGCTCAGCTGCAGCTTGTGGGCGCTTGGGCCTCTTTCGCGTATTCCCCCGACGATGTCACTCGCCTGCGTGCAGCCTTGGACGGATCGGAGCCGATCGCAGGGCTTACCCTCGATCAGGACATGCGCTGGACCTTGCTCACCGGGTTGGTGGCCGCTGGCGGTGCCGACGAGGCGGAGATCGAGACTGAGGGGGCCGCCGACAACACGGCGGCTGGCCGGGAGAAAGCGGCTCGGGCCATGGCTGCCCGTCCCACCGCCGAAGCCAAAGATCTCGCATGGGTTGCTGCAGTGGAAGAGACCACGTTGCCCAATGCCGTGCTCAACGCCATGGCTCTAGGGTTCGGGCGGGTGCACGACGCTTCGTTGCTGCAGCCTTTCCTGACCCGATACTTCATCGCGATCGAAGACATCTGGGCTACACACACCCACGCGATCGCTGAAGCGTTGGCGGTCGGCTTCTTCCCGATGGCCTTGGCCAGCGACGAGTTGTTGGAGGCAACCCAGAGCTGGATCAATGACCACCCGGACGTGCCCAACGGTCTTCGCCGCACGATCAGTGAGCACCGAGACGGCGTGGCACGAGCGTTGCGCGCCCAGGCCGCGGACGTGACGGGATAGCGTTTCCTCATGGACCAAGCAGAGATCGACGCCTTCTGGGCGGACGCACGGATCCGAGGCGGGCTCAACCCCGGCTCGGCATACCTCGGTCGGACGGTCGACGAATCGCTGCCACCGCCTGTGTGGGCCTTTGGCGGCGACCCGGCGCGCGCCGATGACCTGGTCGCCCTGGTGATTGCGGGCACCAAGACGGCTACGTCGAGCGCTCGAAGCGACTACGGGGAGGACGACGATCTGCCCACCCCCGGCATGTTGTCGATCCTGCTCAACAGCGCAGGACACCCGCGAGCGCTGCTGCGCACCACAGAGGTGTCGGTCAAGGCGTTCTACGACGTTAGCGAGGAGCATGCCTTCGCCGAGGGCGAAGGTGAGCGCTCGTTGTCCCAGTGGCGAGACTCCCACGCCGATTTCTTCGCCGACTACACGCCAGAGATGCTGGTCGTTCTTGAGCGTTTCGTCGTGCTCACTGCCCATTCCAGCGGGCACAGCACCCCCGTGCAGCAAGATGCGTAACCGGTAACGCCCCCTCGCGTTGCGACACGCGAAGGGACCACCGCCACCTATGTGCGACGAGTGACGGTGAGCGCCACGCGGTGGGCGCTACGTCGAGCAAAGAGTTCTTCCAACATCATGGGCCTGCCTTCGGGGCCGGCCAGCGGCACCCGCCAGTTCGGGTATTCCTCGTGAGTGCCCGGCTGATTGATGATCCGCACGTCCTGAGCAAGGTCAGAGACCGATACACCTATCAGTTTGGCCGGTGCCCAGGTCAGGTAGCGGTGCAGCGCCACGACCTGCTCGGCAACATCGGCTCCCTCGCGCAGCAAACCTCGTTGACGAAGCAACTGCAGCACCTCCTCGCGAGCACCTTCGTCCTCGGCGAGTTCCTCTTCCCAGGTGCGTGTCAGGAGGTCGAGGTCGCGTCGCAATTCCATGTGCACGCCGCTCAAATACCCTGCGGTGGGCGGCAGGTCGTGCGTGGTCACGGTAGCCAGGCACAATTCGCGGAATCGTTCCGGCGGAACGGGGCCGTTCTCATTGCGCTCGAACCACAGGATTGACGTGCCGAGGATGCCGCGCTCACTCAGGTAGTCACGCACCCACGGCTCGACCGTCCCGAGGTCTTCGCCCACGATGACCGCACCGGCTCGGTTGGCCTCCAACATCAAGATGCCGATCATCGCTTGGTGGTCGTAGCGCACATAGGTGCCCTCGTCGGCGCGCAGGCCTTCGGGGATCCACCACAAACGGAAGAGACCAATCACGTGGTCCACGCGCAGGCCGCCAGCGTCACGCAGCACGTTGCGGATCATCTCGCGGTAGGGCGCATAGCCCGCGTCAGCTAGCGCCGTCGGCTGCCAAGGCGGCTGGCTCCAGTCCTGGCCGAGCTGGTTGTACTGGTCCGGCGGCGCACCGACGGTCACGCTGCGAGCCAACGTATTCGCCAACGCCCAGGCGTCTGCACCCTGTGGGTGGACGCCCACGGCGAGGTCGTGGACCACGCCGATACCCATGCCTGCGTCGCGCACATCCAACTGCACCTGGCGTAGTTGGTCACGGGTGACCCATTGCAACCAGCAGTAGAACTCGATCTCGACCGCGTGCGCGACGCGATACTCGGCGACGGCGGGGTTGGCCGGGTCGCGGAGCTCCGGAGGCCATTCGTGCCAGAAGGCTCCATGGTCCATGGATAACGCGCACCACGTCGCGAAGTCGAGCAACGAGTCGCCGCCCTGCTCGCAGAACGCGTCGAAAGCCCGTTGTCGGCGTAGCGACCGTGGTTGGCGGTAGATCATCCGTAGCGCTGCCTCTTTGGCAGCCCAGGCGGCATCGCGCTCGAGTAGGTCGAGCTCGAGGTATGCCTGCGCGTCGTCGGCGTGCCACTCGATGAGTTGGCGTTCGGCTGAAGACAGATAGGCCACCTCGGGCACGTCTTCGACCCTGATGTACAGCGGGCTGACGAAACGTCGCGTCGTCGGAAGGTACGGCGAGGGCTCGAGCGGCGCTTGAACTTGAGCCGCGTGCAAAGGGTTAACCAGCACGAAATCGGCCCCCAAACCTGCAGCCCAGGCACCAGCGTCGGCGAGGTCAGCGAGATCGCCGATACCCCACGATTTTTCCGAGCGCATGGCATACAGCTGGGTCATCAGACCCCACTGCTGGTCGCCGTCGTTAGACAGGGTCGGGGGCAGGTCTAGGCGAGCCGGATAGATGACCAGCACGGTGGAAGCGCTTGACCCAGCGGCATCGGTGACAGCCAGGCGGTGCCATCCCAGGGGCAGATCGGACGGCAGATCGGCGGTGTAGCGCACCACGTCTGCGCCATCGACGCTGCGGCACGGTCGCGGCTCATCCAGAACGGCGATGTTCGTGACGTCGCCGGCCTCGGTGGTCAGCCTCAGCTCAAGACTGGCGTCCGTGCCGGCGTGCATATGGGCCCGGGGGGCGGTTCCTTGACTAGCCACGACCACTGGGGGGGCCAACTGACGCCACGGAGCCTCGTGCGCGGACCGCAGCGACTCTTTGGTCGTCGTCTCGTCGCCCGCTGCAACCCCCAGCGATTCGAGCACAGCGCGCACTGTTTGCGCCGACACCGGGCGATGGTTGCCCTGCCAATCCCAGAATTCGGTCGCGACGCCATAAGCCTGGGCCAGTTGGCTCAACCCATCGGGCAAAGAGTGGGGCACGTCGGGGTCCTTCTCGCTGGGGGGGTGCGGAAGGTGCAGTCTGTCAGGTCTGCCGTGCTCAGTGAGCCAGAATAGCGGGTATGCCGTTCGCAACCTGGACAGAATTCGGTGCGTGGCTCCTAGGGCCGCCGCTGCGCATCATCGTCATCGTCCTTGCCGCACTCGTCATCCGGTGGCTCGTCCGCCGGGCCATCCGCGGCATGGAACGCGCGATGATCATGCGAGTGGAGAGCCGCCAACAAGGTCGCACCATCGGCAAGGTTTTGATCGCAGTCTCCGGGGCTGATGTGGAGCGACGACGCCAACGGGCCCTGACCTTGGGCTCGCTATTGCGCAGCGTCTCCGCCTTTGTCATCTCCCTGATCACCATCTTGACCATCATGGCCGAAGTGGGTTTGCCGCTCGGGCCGCTGCTGGCCTCGGCCGGAGTGGGAGGCGTGGCGCTGGGTTTCGGCGCTCAGTCACTGGTCAAAGACTTTCTGTCGGGCATCTTCATGGTGATCGAAGACCAGTACGGCGTCGGTGACGTCATCGATACCGGCGAAGCGATCGGAACCGTCGAAGAGGTCACGCTGCGCATCACCCGAATCCGAGATGCCACGGGCGTGGTGTGGTTCATTCGCAACGGCGAGATCGTTCGCATCGGCAACAAGAGCCAAGGCTGGGCCGCGGCATACATCGACGTTCCGGTGGACTACAACGAGGATCCCGGAGAGCTCATCCCCCTGCTGGGCGAGGTCGTGGCAGGAATGTATACCGAGGAGCGCTGGGAAGAAACGCTGATCGAGGTGCCCCTGGTCGCCGGTGTGGAGTCGGTCTCCGGTGGGGTGATGACGTTGCGGATCATCGCTAAATGTCACCCCGGTGAGCAGTTCGGGGTGGCCCGAGAGGTGCGCATCCGTGTCAAGGAAGCCTTTGACGACGCCGGCGTCCGCGGGCCGCAGATCCTCCCCTCGGGGCCCGTGGCGTAGCGTCTTCCCCCACCATGGCCCACGAGCGCACGACCTCGGACTTCGAGGCGTTCGTGCGCTCGCGGGGGCCGTCCCTGTTTCGCACCGCAGCCCTGCTCACCCACAATGAAGCCGCTGCCAACGACCTTCTGGTAGGTGCACTGGCCCAGGCACAAGCGACGTGGAAGCGCTCCGGGTCCGCACCCGAATCCTTCGTTCGATCCATCCTCGTGACTCGGTTCGTGCGGCACCGTCCAGGCGGAAAGCGATCGCAGACCGGCGATACGACGAAGCCCGACACCGCGTTGCCGACGACCGAGGACTCGTCCCTGCGCGACCCACTGCCCGGAATGACCGCCCGCCAGCGTGCCGCCGCGGTGCTGGCGGCCCACCACGGCCACTCGCTCACTCAATGTGCGGCCGCCCTGGGGATCAGTGAGCGGGCGACCGCGACGGCGGGCCACCATGCGCAAGACGCGCTGGGCGTGGACGACCTGGGGACGATGGCCCCGCTGTTGGCCGAGGTGGCCGAATCGTTCATACCCCCCGATCCCGAGTCGTTGCTCACTGACTGCGCTGCCCTACGGCCACGGGTGCAACGTCGCCGAGCCGCCCGCTGGGCGCTACCCGCCGGTGTGGTGCTTGCTGCGGGACTCGCGGCGGTGCTGCTTCAAGACCCAGACGATCCGGTGAGCGAGCACGTAGATGCGGCCGTCATCGACGCTGCCTACACCGGTGGGTTCGGCCTCGTCGATGGCACGCCCGCTCCCTTCGTCGATGGTCTGACGCTGGCCAAGACTGAGGTCATCGACTACGCCCTGCGGCGGCGAATCGTGGCCGCTCCAAAGGTCGATGACGCCACCCAGGTGTATGCGGTCGCCTACTGCGATCTGCCCGGAAACTCACTCGATGCGTTTGCGATCCTCGACGCGGTGAGCATCAAAGCCGGCGACGACGTCGTAGACCTGTCCTGCATGGACCGCAGCGCCGACACAGCCACAGCGCCATTGCTGGCTGCGCTACCTCGCGGCACCGACGACTATCTCGTGACCGTGCCGTCCGTGTGGGCCGGTGTTGGCTCAGTGTCGCTGGCGTTCTATGCCGAAACTCCATGGGCTGACTACCCTTTTCAGCCTTCGCTCGCTGGTGCTGCACTGCCCAGCGTGGCGGCTCGAAGTAGTGTCGACGACAGCACGCCACTGACTACCGACTCTTCTTTGGAGTGGCTGCTCGGCCCAGACACCCAGGTGCGTTCCATCGACGTTGATATCGACACCACCCTCGAGCTCACGTTGCTCACCGACGAGCCAGGACAGCTCTTAGTGGCCCTCGACGGCGTGGTCATCACCAACGACGGTGAGGCGCTAGGTGCTCTGGGACAAAGCCGGCCCGGGCCGTGGGCGACCGCGGACCCGGCGATGAGGCAGGGCTTCTGGCGCGGCTACTCAGCTTCCGGTTACTACCAACGCTTGGACTCGGCCACCCTGGCTCAACTCGGGGTGGACATTACCGACGACACCATCCGGCTCAGCGTGATCCCGCGCGGCTTTGGCGGGACCGGCTGGCAGGTCATCGCGACCACCGACGGAGGTGAGGGACCGATGGCGGTGGCGCCCGGATACTCCTCAAGCTTGCCCGCCTACGCCCACGGGATGAGGCGCGTTGCGGCATACCAAGTGCCTACTGACGGGATCGAACATGAGGTGACGCTCCCGACCGACCGCGTCGACCAGATCACGTGGGTGGGGGCCTGCGGAGTCCAAACCCCGTACGAGATCCGCACTGTCGCCCTGAAGACGCCGTACGGGAACGGCTTCATCCCCTGCGCCAGCTACCGAAGTGAGTGGTCTTCACCCCTGACGCGCATCGTAGGGAGCGATTCGCCTTCCACCGAGTCCTCGAGCAGCGCCAACCCCGCCGCGATCTCCTTGGCCGGTCCCAAAAATGCCGACGTGACGAGCGTGACCATCGGAGCCTATGAGGACGTTCCGTATGCCGACTTTCCCTTTGAGGTCACCGACCAACCCTCGACCGTCTCGTTGGACCTTCGCCCCGACCCCGATGAGGGCTACGTCCTAGGAATGGGGCGCCTCGGTGACGATAGCCTCGCCTGGACCACCACGGCCACGGTGACCGACACGTATCTGGACGCCGATGGTCGCGTGAGTCTGCCGGACCCCGCCAGCGCCACGTCCGTCGTTCACGTCAGCGGCACCGGAAAAGGCCGGTTCCGGGTGACGAGTGGAGGCACGCGACCGGTGCCGCTAGACGGGATGTTCGTCGATCCCATCGTCTTTGGCCGGGTGGCGTCGCCGCTGAATTATCGAGACGGGTGGTGGACGTCGTGGACGGCCGCCTCCACGGATCTCGCGATCCCCGTGCCGAGCGCCGTGATCGGGAGTGACTCGCCGCTGGAGGTCGCGGTTGAGGGATACGACCCGGGCTCGTTGCGTATCGACGTTGTCGAGGTCATCACCGGCGATGACACACTGGATCGGTGAGCGAGCACGGCCAAAGCCCCGACGAAACCCAGACCTACTACGAGCGAGTCGGTGGGCGAGCGACCTTCACCGCTCTTGTCGATGAGTTCTACCGAGGGGTTTCGCAAGACCCACCGCTCGCCGTGATCTATCCCGAGCAGGATTTCACCGGCGCGAAAGAACGGCTGTTAATGTTCTTAGAGCAGTATTGGGGCGGGCCAAAAACCTACAGCGAACAGCGCGGTCACCCCCGACTGCGGATGCGGCATGGGCCATTTGTGGTGACACCTCAGCAACGAGACCGCTGGCTCACGCATATGTCTGCGGCCATCGACAGCATCGATTTGTCCCCCATGGACGAAGAACTCATGCGCGGATACATGAATCACGCCGCCAATTTCATGGTCAACGCGCCGGATGAGAGTTAACGGCTCCGTTCCGTTCGTGTTGGCGCGCTGATGTGAGGCAACATATGGCGGGTGACTTCCACCGCGACCACCACGCCCGCAGCCACCCACGATCAGGGGAGCGCGTGGTGGCGGCACGCCGTGATTTACCAGATCTACCCTCGGTCATGGGCTGACGCCAACGGCGACGGTATCGGCGACCTCCCGGGTATCAACGCTCGCCTCCCCTACCTCAAAGAGCTCGGCGTCGATGCAATCTGGATCAGCCCGTTCTACGTCTCGCCGATGGCTGACGCGGGGTACGACGTTGCTGACTACCGCCACATCGATCCCCTCTTTGGAGACCTTGAGGACGCGGCCACACTGATCTGTACGGCCCACGATCTCGGCATTCGCGTGATTGTCGACCTGGTGCCCAACCACACCAGCGACGAGCACGAATGGTTCCAGGCGGCTCTGGTGGCTGCACCCGGCTCACCTGAGCGCGAGCGCTACATGTTCCGAGAAGGCAAGGGAAACAACGGCGAGGAGCCGCCCAACAACTGGAAGGCTGTCTTCGGTGGCCCGGCCTGGGAGCGCATCACCGAGGCCGACGGGACGCTGGGTCAATGGTATTTGCACCTGTTCGACATCAAACAGCCCGACCTGAATTGGCACAACCCCGAAGTTCGCGACATGTTCCACGACGTGTTGCGTTATTGGCTCGACCGCGGCGTCGACGGCTTCCGGGTGGACGTCGCCCACGGTTTGGTCAAGGCTGACGGTTTGCCCGACTTCACGCCCCCCGAAGGCGTCGAGGTGTTCCAGGCCGACGAGAGCATCGACAACCCCATGTGGGACCGCGATGGCGTGCACGAGATCTATCGCGGATGGCGCTCCGTGCTCGACGAGTACAACACGACGGGTGATCCTGACCACGACCGCATCCTGGTCGCCGAGGCGTGGGTTCAGCCCATCTCTCGCGCCGCGCTCTACACCCGGCCCGACGAGATGCACCAAGCCTTCAACTTCGCTTTTCTGGAATGTCCGTGGGAGCCCGGTGCCATGCGTGACGTCATCACGACGTCGCTGAGCGTTGCCCACGAAGTGAAAGCACCCAGCACGTGGGTGTTGTCCAACCACGACGTGGTTCGCCACGCCTCAAGGTATGGCCTCACCGTCGGCGAGAAGCGCCCTAACGGAATCGGCATGAGTGACCCGCAGCCCAACGACATGCTGGGGCTACGCCGTGCGCGCGCCGGCTCGATGATGATGCTCTCGCTGCCCGGGTCGGCATACGTCTATCAGGGCGAAGAGCTCGGCCTGCCCGAGCACACCGCGATTCTCGACGACGAGCGCCAAGACCCGACCTGGGAGCGCAGCGAGCACGTCGAGCGTGGCCGCGACGGCTGCCGCATCCCGATGCCCTGGGAAGCTGGCTCCACGGCCTATGGCTTCGGTGACTCCCCGCATACGTGGTTGCCGCAGCCGGAGATCTACGGCGCTTTTGCCGTAGACCGCCAGGACGGCGTTGTTGGCTCCACATTGGAGTTGTATCGCACCGTGTTGCGCCTGCGACGGGAGCACGATCTCGGCGTCGGCACCCTGGAGTGGCTGGACGGCTACGGTGAGGCCGTCATCGCCTTCAGCAACACCGGCCATGACGGGGACAGAGTCGCGGTGCTGACGAACTTCGGTGACACGCCGGTCGAATTGCCCGCTGATGGAGAGGTGCTTCTTACGTCGCACGCCTTAGTAGACGGTTGCCTTCGCCGCGACAGCACGGTTTGGATGCGTCTGCCGTAGTTCACCCGCTGTGAGTGCCTAGTCGGCAAGGGCACCGGGGTCACTGGGCACGTCCACGGCGTGCTCACGCAGGGCGGCCAACGTCACCATGCTCAACACTGCGTGGTTCGTTGAGGCAAGGACAACCGGTGCCGCCTTGCCGTCGGCATACGCTCGGGCCCAGTTGAGCGCGGTCACACACCAACGATCCCCAGGCTGCAGTCCTGGGAAGTTGTATTGCGGGACGGCGGTCATGAGGTTGTTGCCGATGCTCCGCTGATGCTCCAGAAACTCGGTGGTGACGACGGCACAGATCGTGTGGCTCCCCTGGTCTGCTGGGCCAGTGTTACAGCAGCCGTCCCGAAAGAACCCGGTGACCGGGTCCGTGCCGCACTCTTGGAGTTCGCCGCCGAGGACATTGAGTTCGCTCATGAGACCAGCCTCTCAAACCTTGGGCCGACAGGGCCTGCCCACCACGTCTGGCTGCGGGGTGCCAGCTCGGGTCCTCCTCGTCAGCGAAGACGTCGAGCTTGGTGTATATGGCGACAGCCCACGAACTGATGAATCCGCCGATGATGAGCGTCGGGACAGGGGCAACGGCCGAGGCCACCGCCGACGGCTCGACCGAGAAGATGAGGCCCAGGGTCGTTGTGTCGGCACTTCCTGGTGCTTGACCCGGCTGACGGGCAACGGAGAGGCCGCCATACGCACGGTCGTCACGGCGATAGCCAGCGGCGAGCCGATCGCTCGAGTGAGACCGGCCCCTGCTGCTGGCCGACGACGCCAGCGGTTTGCTGGCTGGCGCTAGGTTTGGGGCTGCCCTCTGTGATCTGGTCGCTCTGCACGATCTCGGGAGGGTTGAACTGGTTTGCCATGTCGAAGAGCCAGGCCAGCGGAAGCAGCAACAGAACGGCAGCCCGACTCAGATCCCCCAGCACGATGACGGTGTCCCGGCTTAGATAAGCCGGAAGTCGCGGCGACTCCACATCGACTTGCCCGGTGACCGCAAACGGACATGCTCCCCGACGACCCGTTCGGTGACTACCGGCACCCTGAAGACCCGCCTTACCCGGAGCCACTTTAGTTAGGCGCCGACAGCGTGTCGGGCACACCGAAGGAGTGACGACCTTTGTCACTCAGCCTGGCTGGAGGGACCAGGTGCCCGGCTTCTGGAGACGTTCACTCAGACGGCGCTCAAATAGCGAAGCAGAGTCGAATTTGCGCCGTTCGGCTCACCTTGCCGACGACAGCGGCACCAAACCACGTGACCGGAAGCGCTTGGGCCACATCTGGGGCGATCCCTATCGAGTAAGGATCTCGCCGCTGCGCGAACTCACTCGAGACCACGCGCCGTGGGAGCGCACCAGTGAACGTCCCCCGGGGGAGGCAAACCCCAGCGCGTACGCCGCAAGGCCTGCCCCAGCTGGGATGCCGGCGTAGGTTTCGGCCTGCGGATCGAACACCCCATCTGGGCGATCGCCCCGTCCAAGGTCGACCGGCACCACAGCGCCCCACACCCGCGCACGAAGGCTCGCCACGGCCGCCGCTCCCGCTCCGGTGGGCGTTCCCTGAGCGACCTGTTCGATACCTGCTCGGCCGGCATCAAGCAACGTGTCGTCTGCGACCGAGCCCACCTGCACCCACCCGGCACGCGGTGGGGTGATTGCGCTCCAAGGCGCATCGAGCGTCGTGGGTGGAAGCGACAGAGTCGCGCTCACATCGCCGGTGGCGGCTCGCCGTGCCAGCCGATCCGACATCGCAGCCAGGGGCACCGTCACGTCAACATTGTGTTCTGCGTGCAGCGCCATCACTCGCAAGCCCAGGACCAGCCCCGAGCCCAGCATCCCCTGACCGGGCAACACCTGGACCCACGCCGCAAGCACCTGTCCGCGCGCCTGAAGGCGGATGCCTCCGTCGGCGTCCAAAGACTTGGCACGCGCCACGAAGGTCCCGAGATCTTGCAGGGCCTCAACATCGCCAAAGACCAGATGGCCGGATGCGTCGGCCGCTCCTGGGCGCTCACTCATCCGCGCCTGCGATGGTTGCGCAGAGCAGGCGCGGGCGCGGAGATCGCGGCGAGTGCCTCTCGTTCGAACTCGTTCAGTCGCCGCGGCTTGCCGGCCTTCAGGTCGTAGGCGACCAGCGTCGTCTCGGCGAGGGCGAAGATGACATCGCTGTCGGGCTGATTGACGGCATACCCGACGTCGAAGGATGCGCCACTGATCCGACAACACCACACGCTGATCCGCGCGGGGGCATAGTTGAAGGTCAACGGTGCGAGGTAGTCGATCTCTTGTCGAGCTACCAGGATGCCTTCGTTGAGCAGCGAGCGCTCCTGCCCAAACCAGTCGCGGAAGGCGTAGACCCGGGCGTCTTCGAGCAGGCGAAGAAACTCGACATTGTTGACGTGGCCGTAGACGTCCATGTCCGACCACCGAATCTGGATGTCGACGGCATACGGGGAGGCGGGGTCGGAAGGATCAGGCATGCGGGCCATCCTGCCAGGCGCGCGAGCGGCCGGTCGCTAGGCTTCGGCTTGTGATGATCGAGGACCCCATTGATGACCTGCTCGACGTGCTAGACCTCACCCGCGAGGGCTCGACCACGTTTCACGTGGGGTCCCCGGAGGTAGGCAGCGGCAGACTCGACGACTCCGAAGGTGATGTCTTTGTTGGGCGTAGCCAACCCCAGTCCCACGGCCGCGTCTTTGGTGGTCAGGTGTTAGCTCAGTCAGTGATGGCCGCCGGTCGCACGGTAGAGGGGGGCGAAGGTGGGCAACGGCCCATTCATTCGATGCACGGCTACTTCCTGCGCCCCGGGGACGACAAACAACCCATCCGCTTTCTTGTCGAACGGATGCGAGACGGTCATTCTTTTTCGGCGCGCCGGGTCCATGCCGTGCAGCAGGGCCGCATATTGCTGTCGATGATCACCTCGTTTCAGGATGAATCGCCGGGCCTGGAACATCAGAACGAGATGCCTCAGGTGACCGGGCCTGACGAGTTGCCTTCCGACGCCGACATCCTGGCCACCATCAAGCACCCAGCTGCGCGACAACTTGCCCGTCGAGCGGTCGAAATCAAACACGTCGAGGGGCCGTTGTTTGCGCCAGCGCAGGAGCAGGTGGCCGCGCAGCACGTGTGGTTTCGGGTACCCCGCGCCATGCCTGACGACCCGTTGCTGCACGCCGCGGTCCTGGCCTACTCCTCCGACTTCAGCCTGCTTGAGCCGATCCTGCGCAAACACGGCATCGCGTGGCCTGACCCCCGGCTCCGCGCGGCGAGCCTCGATCACGCCATGTGGTTTCACCGTCGGCCCCGGGCCGACGACTGGATTCTCTACCGGCAAGCGTCACCCTCTGCCCAGAACGGTCGAGGCCTCGGGCACGGGCTGATGTTTGCTCAAGACGGCACCCTGATGGCCAGCGTCGCGCAAGAGGGAATGGTGCGCCTGAAGGAATGACGC
>JBBQNO010000025.1:0-26166 GCA_038330045.1 Actinomycetales bacterium
CGTCATGAACGCCTTCCTTACCGGTCTGGAGCAGGCACGCGAGCACGGAATTGACCTCTCGAAGATCCACTCGGTCGCGTCCTTCTTCGTCTCTCGTGTGGACGCTGAGATCGATGGTCGCCTCGAGAAGTTGGACACTGACGAAGCCCGTGGCCTGCTCGGTAAGGCTGGAGTTGCCAACGCCCGCCTCGCATACCAGGCCTTCGAGGAGGTCTTCTCCACTCCTCGCTGGCAGAACCTGGCCGACGATGGCGCGCACGCACAGCGTCCGCTCTGGGCCTCCACCGGAGTCAAGAACCCCGACTACCCGGACACGATGTACGTCACCGAGCTCGTCGCCCCCCAGACGGTCAACACGATGCCGGCTAAGACGATGGATGCAGCGGAGGACCACGCCGAGATCACGGGTGACGCGGTGACCGGAAACTACGCGCAGGCTCAGGAGGTCTTGAACGACCTCGAGCGTGTCGGGGTCTCCTACGCCGACGTCGTCAAGGTCCTCGAAGAGGAGGGCGTCGAGAAGTTCGAGAAGTCCTGGAGCGAGTTGCTCGACACCGTGAATACCGAGCTCGGCGCGGCCAAATCCGGCGACAAGTGATCGTGACGACTGCTCCGGCCCAGCCGTGACAGCGCCGCATAATCCGCTCCGCGATCCCGAAGACCGACGTCTCCCCCGGATCGCGGGGCCGTGCAGCATGGTCATGTTCGGGGTAACCGGCGATCTAGCGCGTAAGAAGCTGATGCCGGCCATCTATGACCTGGCCAACCGCGGCCTGCTTCCACCGGGCTTCTCCCTGGTGGGCTTCGCCCGGCGGGATTGGGACCACGAAGACTTCGCGTCAGTGGTGCACGATTCCGTTAAAGCGCACGCCCGCACTCCCTTCCGCGAGGACGTATGGCGGGGGTTGGCCCAGGGGTTTCGTTTCGTTCCTGGGGCCTTTGACGATCCCGAAGCGTTCAAGCTCTTGGCGCAAACCGTGTATGCCTTGGACGAGGAGCGGGGCACCGGTGGCAACCACGCGTTTTACCTCTCGATCCCGCCCGACTGGTTTGCTCCGGTCTGTCAGCAACTTCGCGATTCGGGGCTGAGCGCACCGTCGCCAGACACCTGGCGCCGAGTCATCATCGAGAAGCCGTTCGGGAACGACCTCAGCAGCGCCCAAGCGCTCAACGAGATCGTCGAGTCAGTCTTCCCGCCAGATTCAGTGTTTCGCATCGACCACTATCTGGGTAAAGAAACCGTTCAGAACATGTTGGCCCTTCGGTTCGCCAACCAAATGTTCGAACCCATTTGGAACAGCAACTATGTCGACCACGTGCAGATTACGATGGCCGAGGACATGGGGATCGGCGGTCGCGCAGGTTACTACGACGATGTCGGCGCGGCCAAAGACGTCATCCAGAATCACCTGCTGCAACTCCTGGCGCTGACCGCGATGGAAGAGCCGATCGGGTTCAATGCCGACGCCGTGCGCACCGAGAAAGAGAAGGTGTTGGCGTCGGTGCAGTTGCCGGAAGACCTTTCGCTATCGACATGCCGAGGTCGGTATGCCGAGGGCTGGCAGGGCAGCGAAAAAGTCCGCGGCTACACCTCTGAAGATGGAGTCGGCCCCGACTCCACGACGGAGACGTATGCCGCGGTGCAGCTCAAGGTGCATACGCGGCGCTGGGCTGGCGTGCCATTTTATTTGCGCACCGGCAAGAGGCTGGGAAAGAAAGTCACCGAGATCGCGGTCGTCTTCAAGCGGGCACCGCATCTGCCGTTTGCAAGCACCGCGACCGAGGAATTGGGCCGCAACGCCATCGTCATCCGGGTGCAGCCCGATGAGGGAGTGACGGTGCGTTTCGGCTCCAAGGTGCCTGGGTCCACGATGGAGGTGCGCGACGTCACGATGGACTTCGGCTACGGCGCATCCTTCACCGAGTCCAGCCCCGAGGCATACGAGCGGCTGATCCTCGATGTGCTACTCGGCGACCCACCGCTCTTCCCCCGCCACGAAGAAGTCGAACTGTCGTGGAAAATTCTGGACCCCATCATGGCTCATTGGCGCCGCAGTTCCACCCCGCCGCACGCCTACCCAGCCGGCACCTGGGGCCCCCCGGAAGCCGACGACATGATGCGTGCCGATGGCCGTGAATGGAGACTGCCATGATCGTCGACTTGCCCAGCACCACCACCGGCACCATTGGCAAAAGACTGATCAGCCTGCGCAACGAAGTGGGCGCCATGGCGATGGGCCGCGTGCTGACGTTGTTGGTCTTGGTCGACGAGACCGGTGCCGATGACGCCATCGCCGCGGCCAACGACGCCACCCGGCAACACCCCGCCAGGATCATCGTCGTCGTGCGCGGTAACGCCCGAGGCAAGCAGCGCCTCGATGCCCAAATTCGGGTAGGTGGCGATGCCGGGGCCAGCGAGATTGTGGTCCTGCGTCTGTACGGCGCTTTGGCCGATCACGGCGACTCGGTGGTCACGCCCTTGCTCTTGCCGGACTCCCCCATCGTCGGGTGGTGGCCCGGTGAGCCTCCCGCCGACGTGGCGAACTCGCCCCTGGGCCAGTTGGCTCATCGTCGCATCACCGACGCAACGCCATGTAGTAAGCCCTCCCGGCAGCTCAAGCGTCGAGCCCAGCATTACCGCAGCGGTGACACCGACCTCGCCTGGACGCGGATCACCCGGTGGCGAGCCCTGCTGGCGGCAACACTGGACGAGCCGCCCTACGAAAGCATCACGGCCGTGACCGTCACCGCCGAGGCGGACTGCGCCAGCGCAGACCTCCTCGCTGGATGGCTCGGCCATGCCCTCGATGTCACCGTGTTACGAGCTCGTAGTCAGTCCGGCACTGGCTTGGTCAGTGTGCGTATGCAGCGCGCCAGCGGCCCGATCGACCTCATCCGGACCGAGGGTCAGGTCGCTGCGCTGTCGCAGCCCGGACAACCCATTCGTGAGGTGGCCCTGCTCGAGCCCGGCTTGTCGGAGTCACTGGCGGCAGAATTACGACGACTCGACGACGACCAGGTGTATGCCGCGGCGTTGTGTCAGGGCCTGCCGCGCATGTCGAAGCGGTCCGTGACCCAGAGTGATGCCGTCCGTGCGGGCGAAGCGCCGGAGCGTCCCTCACGCAAGGCAACCCAAACGTCGGCATACGGATCGGCGTCCCTTTCGCGGGTCAAGCCCGAGGTGGGGTCCCCAGATCCCGAACGGTTGGAGCAAGCCATCTCAGAACGACTAGCTGTCGCCGACAGCACCGGCGAAGAGGTGCGGTCCAGCAAAGGCGAACTCGCCCGAGCCGTGGCCGAGCGAATCGTGGCCGATCTGAGTGCGGCCGTTCAGCAGCGGGGCCGTGCCCATCTGTGCCTGACCGGAGGATCTATGGGCAGCGAAGTCGTTCGTGCCCTTGCCGGGTCCAGCGCGGGAACACCGGTGTGGACGGACGTGCACATCTGGTGGGGCGATGAGCGTTTCGTGCCACGCGGCCACGCGGATCGCAACGATCAGCAGGCCGACGATGCCGGACTGACCAACCTCGGCGTCCCTGCCGCCTCAATTCACCGACTTCTGGGTGCGCGAACCGACGCTGACGACGTGACAAACGACCTAGCGGGCCTGCCTGCAGCAACTGCGGATTACGCCACTCAGCTCGCCTCGTTGGCAGAGCCCATTGCCAACGAAGGCGACATCGCATCGCCGATGTTTGACGTGATGTTGCTGGGTATGGGCCCCGACACGCACGTGGCTTCGTTGTTCCCCGACCGCAGCGAGATCAGCATCGACGACGTCTCGGTCACGACCGTGTCCGTCACCGACTCGCCAAAGCCTCCGCCGCTTCGGGTCTCAATGACCGCCCCGGTGCTGAACAACTCTCGCAGCGTCTTCTTCATAGTGGCCGGCGCCGACAAGTCGGAGGCCATCAGCACCGCTCGAGCCGCCGAGCCGAACACCGCTGACGTTCCCGCGTCGTGGGTGCGTGGATGCCAGAACACGGTGTGGTTCCTCGACACCGCTGCGGCAGGGAAGGATGAGCGGACTGCCGCAAACAATGGCTAACTGACTCCGCGGCGGCGGCGCATTGTCGCGAGCGCCTCGTCGAGCAGCTCAGCACCATCGGTTTCTGAGCGACGCTCTTTGACGTAGGCCAAGTGGGTTTTAAAGGGCTCGATCCGCACTGCAGCCGGAGGATTCGCCCGATCCTGCCCCGCAGGAAGGCCGCACCGCGGGCAATCCCACGTGTGCGGCACCTCGATACCACCCTCGTCGGAGAAGTGACGTTGCGACTCATGCTTATTGGCGCACCAATAAGACACGGTGATGGCCGGCGCACGCGAACCGCGCTCAACCTCTCCCATGGGGCCACTACCTACACGGCTGCCCTTGATGGAGTTTGTTGCCATGGGTTGGTGCTCCTGTCAACGCGCGAGTCCTAGGAAATAAGAATGCCGATTCCAACAATCGATGTCACCCAAATGAGCGCCATGGCAATGGTGATTCGGTTCAGGTTGCGCTCAGCGATCGACGAACCGCCCAAACTGCTCGACATACCACCACCAAACATGTCGGAAAGACCACCACCGCGGCCCTTGTGCATCAAGATCAACAGCACCAAGAAGAGCCCACTCAACACAAGAAGGACATCCAGGAAGATCCGGACACCATCCACGCCGTTACACCACCATCTGAATTGTTCGCTGCTTCTCAGCACTTAGCACCGGTAAGCCTAACCCAGTCATGCGCCCTGGCCGTGATGCTGGCGGTATCGGCAAATAGCGGCGAAGTCGTCCACGCTGATGGAGGCCCCACCCACAAGAGCGCCATCGACGTCTTCCTGCTCCATGATGGCCGCAACGCTGCCCGGCTTCACCGAGCCGCCGTAGAGCACGCGGACCCCGTCAGCGACGGCGTCACCGGCCAGGCCACTGAGCTCACCGCGGATCGCAGCACACACTTCTTGGGCGTCCTGCGGGGTGGCGACTTCGCCGGTGCCGATGGCCCAGACGGGCTCGTAGGCTAGCACGACCGACCCGATCTGATCCGCGCTCAGTCCCTCCAGAGCCGCACGCACCTGATGGAGCACCAACTTCACGTGGGTTCCCTCTTGACGCACCTCCAACGGCTCGCCGATGCAGATGATGGGGACGAGGTCGTGACGCAGAGCGGCCTTGACCTTGGCGGCGACCAGCGCGTCGTCTTCGCCGTGGTGTTCGCGACGCTCGCTGTGGCCGACCGCGACGTAACTGCAGCCGAGCTTGGCCAGGAAGGCCCCGGAGATCTCGCCGGTGTAGGCACCGGAATCGTGCTGGGACAAGTCCTGTGCGCCGTACTTCAACGCCAACTGGTCACCCTGCACGAGGGTCTGCACCGACCGAAGATCAGTGAACGGCGGCAGCACCGTGACCTCGACGGAGGCGAAGTCGTGCTTGCCGTCCTTGAGACTCCAGTCGAGTTTTTGCACCAGGTGAGTGGCTTGCAGGTGGTCGAGGTTCAACTTCCAGTTGCCCACCATCAGGGGGGTGCGCGATGCCATCAGTTCTCCAAAACGTCGAGTCCGGGAAGGTCTTTGCCTTCGAGATATTCCAAACTGGCTCCACCGCCGGTGGAGATGTGGCCAAACTGGTCATCGGCAAAGCCCATCTGCCGCACGGCCGCTGCGCTGTCGCCACCGCCGACGACGGTGAGCGCACCAGCGGCGGTGCGCTCGGTCAGGGCTTGCGCAATGGCTTGTGTGCCAGCAGCAAAGGGCTCCATCTCGAACGCTCCCATGGGGCCGTTCCAGAAGATGGTCTGCGCATCGCAGAGCGCTGCGACAAAGGCCTTGGCGGACTCCGGCCCGATGTCGAGACCCAATCGGTCAGCCGGGATGGCGTCCACCGCGACTACCTCGTGGTCTGCGTCCGCTGCGAAGGCGGTTGCCGCGACGATGTCCGTGGGTAGCACGATCTGCACGCCCGTCGCCTCTGCGGTCTCCATGTATCCGCGCACGCGCTCGGTCTGGTCCTCTTCGAGCAGGCTGTTACCCACTTCGTGGCCCTGGGCCTTGAGGAAGGTGAAGACCATGCCCCCGCCGACTAAGATTCGGTCGGCAGTATTCAGCAAGGACTCGATGACGCCGAGCTTGTCGCTCACTTTCGCGCCGCCCAGGATCACCGCATACGGGCGGGCAGGATCATCGCGCAGGGCCTTCATGACGGTCACCTCGTCGACCACAAGACCACCGGCAGCGTGCGGCAGCAAAGTGGCTACGTCGTAGACACTGGCTTGCTTGCGGTGGACCACACCGAAACCATCGCTGACGTAGGCGTCAGCCAGGTCGGCTAGTTGCTGAGCGAACGCGCCGCGAGTCTCGTCATCCTTGGCCGTTTCGCCCGCGTTAAAGCGCAGGTTCTCCAAGACGAGGACGTCGCCGTCGCCGAGGGCGTCGACCGCGGACTGCGCGGACTCCCCCACGGTCTCAGCGCTAAAGCTGACGGGCGCACCCAAGAGCTCCGACAGTCGCGCCGCGACCGGCTCCAGGGAGTACTTAGCCTCGGGAGTTCCCTTGGGACGTCCCAGGTGGGCGCACACGATGACGCGTGCGCCCGCCTGGGTCAGTAGTTCGATGGTCGGGACCGACGCGCGGACGCGACCATCGTCGGTGATCCGTGACCCGTCGAGCGGGACGTTCAGATCACTGCGCACCAAGACTCGCTTGCCGCGCAGATCGGAGAGGGAATCAATGGTGCGCATCGGCTCAGATGCTTTTGCCGACGAGGGTGGTGAGGTCGACCAAGCGTGAGGAGTAGCCCCACTCGTTGTCGTACCAGCCGACGACCTTGACCTGGTTGCCGATCACCTTGGTCAGACCGGAGTCGAAGATGCACGAGGCCGGGTCGGTCTCGATGTCCTTTGACACGATCGGGTCCTCGGTGTAGCGCAGGATGCCCTTGAGTGGGCCATCCGCGGCCGCCTTGACGATCGCGTTGACCTCTTCTGCGGTGGTCTCCCGGGCTGCCTCGAAGGTCAGGTCAGTGGCCGAGCCGGTGGCGATGGGGACACGCAGCGCGAAGCCGTCGAGCTTGCCTTTCAGTTCCGGCAACACGAGTGCGACAGCCTTGGCTGCACCAGTCGTGGTCGGCACGATGTTGAGGGCTGCTGCGCGGGCACGACGCAGGTCCTTGTGCGGTGCATCCTGCAGGTTCTGGTCCTGGGTGTAGGCGTGAATGGTCGTCATCAGACCCTTCACGATGCCCAAGTCGTCATTCAGCGCCTTGGCCATCGGGGCCAAGCAGTTCGTGGTGCAGGACGCGTTCGAGATGATGTGGTGCGAACTGGCGTCGTAGTTCTCGTGGTTGACACCCATCACGATGGTGATGTCTTCGTTCTTGGCAGGTGCCGAAATAATGACTTTCTTGGCGCCAGCATCGATGTGGGCCTGCGCGGCGCTGGCCTCAGTGAAGATACCGGTGGACTCGATGACGACGTCGGCCCCGATCTCACCCCACGGCAGTGCGCTGGGGTCACGCTCGGCAAAAGCCTTGAACGAGACGCCATCGACGGCGATTTCTGTGTCGGTGGAGGTCACTTCGCCATCAAGGCGACCCAGGATCGAGTCGTACCGCAAAAGGTGCGCCAAGGTGGCGTTATCCGTGAGGTCGTTGACACCCACGATCTCGATGTCGGCGCCAGATGCGTGCACAGCGCGGAAGAAGTTGCGGCCAATGCGGCCAAATCCATTAATGCCTACCCGTACGGTCATCGGGTTCGCCTTTCGGTTGTGGTGAGTCACGCTCTTCGGGGTCAGCCGTGCCGGGGCCACGTTGCGCCAGCGGATGGCTTCGGCTTCTAACCTAAAGGATCAGAAGCCAAGTCTCGATTTAGTGTCAGTCGTCGATCATGTCGCCCCGAGCATCGCCTTCTGTGCCTTGGATGCCCTCTTCGTCGGCGCGTTTGTCTGCCATCGCCAACAGCCGTCGAATCCGACCGGCCACGGCGTCTTTGGTCATCGCAGGCTCGGCGAGAGCGCCGAGCTCCTCCAGACTGGCTTGCTTGTGCTGAAGACGCAACCGTCCAGCGACCGCGAGGTGCTCGGGAACGTCCGGCCCGAGTATGTCGAGGGCACGCTGCACGCGGGCCCCCGCGGCGACCGCTGCCCGCGCTGATCGGCGCAAGTTGGCGTCGTCGAAGTTTGCGAGCCGATTAGCGGTGGCCCGCACTTCGCGGCGCATCCGCCGCTCTTCCCAGGTCAGCACCGCCTCATGGGCCCCCAACCGGGTCAGCATCGCTCCGATGGCGTCACCATCGCGCAATACGACACGGTCGACTCCACGCACTTCCCGAGCTTTGGAGGCCAGCCCCAAACGTCGCGCGGCGCCGACCAAGGCTAGTGCAGCTTCGGGCCCGGGGCAGGTCACCTCGAGCGCCGAGGAGCGGCCGGGCTCGGTGATGGAGCCGTGCGCCAAGAACGCTCCACGCCATGCTGCTTCGGCGTCGCAGACCGACGCGCCCACGACCTTGGGCGGCAGGCCTCGCACTGGGCGCCCGCGATGGTCGATCAGACCGGTCTGGCGCGCCAGCGTCTCGCCTTCGGTGGCGACCCGGACGACATACCTCGTGGTTTTGCGAAGCCCGCCCGCGCTCATCACGACGATCTCGCTGCGCACCCCGTAGACCTCGTGGATAGAGCCGCGCAGCCTTCGAGCCGATTGGGCGGTGTCTAACTCCGCTTCGATCACGATTCGGCCACCGACGATGTGCAGGCCGCCGGCGAAGCGCAACATTGTGGCCACCTCAGCCTTGCGGCAGCAGGTCTTGGTGACCGGGAGACGACTCAACTCGTCTTTCACTCGTGCCGTCATCGCCATGCCAGTCATCTCCGCAGCGTTCGTGTGTCCGCGCCGCGCTCGATGGTGGGCTCTAGGGACGAGGATGGGTGGAACATCACATCACGGAAGGCCGCAGCCAACCGCAACGTGTCATGTTGCCCCTGGGCTCCCAACTTCCTGACACTCGATACGACGAGCTCGGCCCCCACACTCGCGCAGGTTTCGCGCAGCGCATCTTCGCCCGTCCGGGTCACCCCCGGATCGGCGATCACGTAGTCGAACGTGAGGCCGGCAGCGTGGCTGCGCATCGCTTCTACGTGATCGGCCATCGAGAATCCCCGGGTTTCCTTGTCGTGTGAGCCGACGTTCAGCGTCAAGATCTTTTGTGCCGGTGTCGCCTCCAAAGCCTGGCGGATCCCCGGCACCAAGAGATGAGGCATCACCGAGGTAAACCACGAGCCTGGGCCCAGAATGACCCAATCGGCGAGCATGATCGCCTCTACGGCTTCCTCGCATGCCGGTGGCTCGGACGGCCATAAGGATACCGACTTGACCCGCCCTTTGGAGCGGGCGATCGACGATTGCCCCTGCACGGTGATGAGGTCGGCCGCGGATGCGCTGCCATTCCCCTTAGCCTCGAGCTCGACTTCAGCTTCGATCATCAAGGGCACCGTGGACATCGGCAGCACCCGACCCCGAATGTTCAACAGCCGCCCCGCCACGTCAAGACCCTTGACCGGCTCGTCCGTCAACTCCCACAGGCTCATGAGCAAGAGGTTGCCCAGCGCGTGCCCCGACAGCTCCCCCGAGCCACCCAGTCGGTGTTGCAGCACCGAGGACCACTGACGCCCCCAACTTGTGTCTTCACACAGTGAGGCCAAAGCCATCCGCAGATCCCCGGGCGGAAGGATGTCGAATTCGTCACGAAGCCGCCCGCTCGATCCACCGTCGTCGGCCACGGTGACGATGGCGGTGACGTTCTCAGAGAGGTGCCGTAGGGCTTGCAACGACGCGGCTAGTCCGTGACCGCCACCGAGGGCAACCATGCGCATCTCACTCATTCGCGCCCCAAATCACGGTGGAAGCTGGTGATGGACACGCCCGCCAGCTCGCTCAGTCGCCCGGACAGTTGCTCGACGGTGGCCACCGAGCGGTGCTTGCCGCCCGTGCATCCCACCGCGAGAGTCACGTGCCGTCGATGCTCAGCGAGATACCCGTGCACCGACGTGCGCAGGAGTGTCTCGGCGTTGTCGATGAACTCCAAGGCGCCCGGCTGCGCCAGCACGAAATCGCGGACGGGCGCATCCCGACCGTTGAATTCGCGCAGGTCCGGGTCCCAGTAGGGATTCGGCAGGAAGCGCATGTCGAAGACGATGTCGGCGTCAAGGGGGATGCCGTATTTGAACCCGAACGACATCACCGCCAGCCGCAACTGAGGCTCGTCGTCGTTGCCGAGCAACTGATCGATGGCAGCGCTGAGTTGATGGACGTTGTACCCGCTGGTGTCGGTGACGATCTCGGCCGACGACCTGATGTCTGCCAGCAATCGTCGCTCTTGACGTATGCCGTCCAACAGCAACCCGTCGCCTTGCAACGGGTGGGGTCGACGCACGGAGTCGAAGCGGCGCACCAACACTTCGTCGGTGGCGTCCAGAAAGCAGATCAGCGGATGCCAACCGGTGCGACGCAGATCGTTCATGGCCGCGGAGAAGTCGGCAACGAAGTCCCGGCTCCTTACGTCTACGACCGCGGCGACGCGAGGGTGGGCGTCATCTTCCAATGCCTCCGCCAAGGCTGGCAGCATTTTGGCTGGCAGGTTGTCCACGACATACCAGCCGCGGTCTTCCAGCACGTCGGCCGCAGTCGTGCGACCCGCGCCGCTCATGCCGGTCAAAAGGACAAACTCGCCCCGCGTCGGTGACGACGGTGTTGCCTGCTCGCTCATCGGTAACCCCTCACTGCCTGTCCTTTCATTCCACGACCTCGCCAGTGCTGACATTAACGGCTGGCTGGCCGGGCTCGGCAGTGCAGAGCGCCGTCGAGATCGATTCGGCCAGTGCCGGGCCGATGCCCGAGACCGTCTGCAAGTCTTCGACCGTAGCGGCTCGAAGGCGTTTTACCGACCCGAAGGCGGCCAAAAGCTGGTGCTGACGTGCCGGCCCCAGCCCTGGCACGTCGTCCAGGGCGCTGGTGGTCATCGCTTTGGAACGCCTTTGCCGGTGAAAAGTATTCGCGAAGCGGTGTGCCTCGTCACGCACCCGCTGCAAGAGATACAGGCCCTCGCTGTTGCGCGGCAAGATCACGGGAAAGTCTTGCCCGGGGACCCACACCTCTTCGAGCCGCTTGGCCAGACCGATGACCACGACGTCGTTGACCCCCACATCGCCCAACGCAGCCTGGGCAGCATTGACCTGGGGCAGACCACCATCGACGACCACCAGATTGGGCGGGTAGGCGAACTTCGACGGTTTGCCGAGCTCGTCGCGCTCGATTGCGGGCTGGGACAGGTATTTGAACCGTCGGGTCAGCACTTCGTGCATCGCGGCGGTGTCGTCACCGGTGCCCTCGCGCACGATGAACTTGCGGTACTCGGACTTGCGCGGCAGGCCGTCCTCGAAGACCACCATCGATCCCACGACGTTGGTGCCCTGGACGTGGGAGATGTCGAAGGACTCCATCCGCAGCGGCGCTTCGTCGAGCTCCAGCACCTCTTGCAGGTTATGCAGGGCCTGGCTGCGCAGCGTCAGGTCGCCTGAGCGAGCGACCTTATGCCGTGCCAAGGACTGCTGGGCGTTGCGCGCCACGGTCTCCATCAGCGCCCGCTTATCGCCCCGTTGGGGAATGCGCACCGAGACGTTCGATCCGCGCAAGCCGCTGAGCCATAGGTCGACGTCGCTGCCTGCGGTGGGCATCAACGGGACCAGCACCTCGCGCGGCACCGCCTCCGGGGACTCACCTCCGTAGACCTGTTGCAGTAGGTGCTCCACGATGTCGCCGGAATCCTCGGCACCCTTCTCGCTGACCCACCCCCGTTGGCCCCGGACCCGTCCACCACGAACGTGGAAGACCTGGACCGCCACTTCCAACTCATCCTCAGCCATCGCAAAGACGTCCGCGTCAGTGGCGTCGGGCAGCACCACCGCAGACCGCTCTAGGGCACGTCGCAGCGCCCCAACGTCATCACGCAACCGGGCCGCCGTCTCGAAGTCGAGGTCCGCGCTGGCGGCTTTCATCTTGGCCTCCAGCCGCTTCACAAAACGCCCGGTGTTGCCGGCCATGAAGTCACAAAAATCCTCGGCGATCTCGCGGTGCTCTTGCTCGTCAACCTTACCTACGCAGGGCGCCGAGCACTTGTCGATGTAGCCGAGCAGGCAGGGTCTTCCTACTTGAGCCGCTCGGTTGAACACGCCCTTACTGCAGGTCCGTAACGGGAAGACCCTGAGCAACTGGTCGAGCGTCTCGCGGATCGCCCAGGCATGCGTGTAGGGACCGAAGTACCGGGTCCCCGGGCGTTTGGCTCCACGCAGGATCTGAGCGCGGGGGTAGTCCTCACCGAGGGTGACCGCGAGGTAAGGGTAGGACTTGTCGTCGCGGTACTTGACGTTGAAACGAGGGTCGAATTCCTTGATCCAGGAATATTCGAGTTGCAGAGCCTCGACTTCGTTGCTGACGACGGTCCACTCGACGCTGGCCCCCGTTGTGACCATAGAACGGGTGCGCGGGTGCAGTGCCGAGATGTCCTGAAAATATGAACTGAGCCGGGGCCGCAGAGACTTAGCCTTGCCAACGTAGATGACGCGACCGTGGGCATCGCGAAAGCGGTAGACCCCAGGGTCCAGTGGGATTTCGCCCGGCCCCGGGCGGTATGTCGAGGGATCAGCCACAGTGGAAGGGCCAGCGCCTAGCCGAGCACCAGGTCAGCCCCGTTGACTGTGACGTCACGAGGAGCCAACCCTGATGTGGCCGGCCCAGCGACGACCTCTCCGGTGTCGACGTCGAACTTGCTGCTGTGGCACGGGCAGACCATCTGACCGTCACTGAACCCCGATACGGCACAACCCTGGTGGGGGCACGTGGAATCGAAGGCGCGGAACTCGCCCTCGGTCGGCTGCGTGTAGACGGTCTCAGAGTCCTTGTCGTAGGTCGCGCCACCGACCGGGACGTCCGCGGTTGGGAAGCCGTCGGCGGACGCGTCTGTCGCGCCCGACTCTGCAGCCTGATCGTCCGTATTGCTCCCTGAGGTGTCACCTTCGGATGTGTCGCCGCCCGCAGGGTCGGTGCTGCCGCCGGGCTCGTCGGATCCGCACGCTGCCAGCGTTGTCAAACCGACGCCAACCGGGACCGCTGCCCCTGCACGCAAGACCACTCGGCGTCCTGGGCGGCCTAGCGACGTGCCG
Source organism: Actinomycetales bacterium (assembly GCA_038330045.1). Classification (GTDB taxonomy): domain Bacteria; phylum Actinomycetota; class Actinomycetes; order Actinomycetales; family Dermatophilaceae; genus Ornithinicoccus. The sequence continues at coordinate 13,194 of JBBQNO010000025.1, forward strand.
TCGTTCGATCCAGCAGTGGTGCGGTCGTCAGTGTGCTGATTCATGAGGTTCTCCTTGGATGACGTAGCGACGGATGCTGCGGTGCGACTAGGCGGACGAAGCGACGGCGTGCCGCTGAAAAAGCCTGGCCAGGAACATACCTGTGTAACTAGCTTCGCTGTGAGCCACCTGCTCGGGGGTGCCGGTAGCAACTACACGGCCTCCACCTACTCCGCCCTCAGGGCCCATGTCGATGAGCCAGTCGGCCGACTTGATCACGTCGAGGTTGTGCTCGATGACAATGACGGTGTTGCCCTTGTCTACGAGGCCCTGCAGGACGCCCAGCAGTTTGCGGATGTCTTCGAAATGCAGGCCCGTAGTCGGCTCGTCGAGCACGTAGACGGTGCGGCCGGTCGACCGCTTCTGTAGCTCGGAGGCGAGTTTGACCCGTTGAGCCTCGCCGCCGGACAGGGTAGGAGCGGACTGCCCGAGCCGGACGTACCCCAAACCCACATCGACCAGCGTCCGCAGGTGCCGAGAAATAGCCGGGACGGCCGCGAAGAACTCGGCGGCCTCTTCAATGGGCATATTCAAGACGTCGGCGACTGTGCGGCCCTTGAAGTGGACCTCCAGAGTCTCGCGGTTGTATCGGGCCCCGTGGCACACCTCGCACGGCACGTAGACGTCCGGGAGGAAGTTCATTTCGATCTTCAGTGTCCCGTCGCCGCTGCAGGCTTCACATCGCCCGCCCTTGACGTTGAAGGAGAACCGGCCCGGCAAATAACCCCGGATTTTGGCTTCGGTGGTTTCGGCAAACAGTTTGCGGACGTGATCCCAGACGCCGGTGTATGTCGCCGGGTTGCTCCGTGGGGTGCGACCAATCGGGCCCTGATCGACGTGTACGACCTTGTCGAGTTGGTCTAGACCCTCGACGCGTCGGTGCCGGCCGGGGACTTGGCGGGCCCCGTTGAGTTGGTTGGCCATGACCTTGTAGAGGATCTCGTTGATCAACGTCGACTTGCCGGACCCAGACACCCCCGTCACCCCGACCAAGTTGCCCAGCGGAATCGACACGCTGACCCCGTCGAGGTTGTTCTCGCGGGCACCGATGACTTTGATGTAGCGCCCATCCTGCCTGCGCCGCTGTTGCGGCATGTCGATCACCCGACGCCCCGAGAGGTAGGCCCCGGTGACCGACGTGGGGTGAGCCAACAGACCCGCCACGTCGCCGGAGTGCACGACCTTGCCGCCGTGCTCGCCAGCGCCGGGCCCGATATCGACGACCCAGTCGGCAGCGGCGATCGTGTCTTCGTCGTGCTCGACAACGATCAGGGTGTTGCCGAGGTCGCGCAGGCGGGTCAACGTCTCGATCAACCGGTGGTTGTCGCGCTGGTGCAGGCCGATGGAGGGCTCGTCCAACACGTACAACACGCCGACCAAGCCGGAGCCGATCTGAGTGGCCAGCCTGATTCGCTGGGCTTCGCCGCCGGACAACGTACCGGCGGGGCGACTTAGCGAGAGGTAGTCCAGGCCCACGTCAAGGAGGAAGCCCATCCGCGCAGAGATCTCTTTGATCACCCGCTCGGCGATCGCGACCTCACGGGCGGTGAAGGCGATGCCGTCCAAGAACTCGGCGCATTGGTCGATGGGCATAACGCAGATCTCCGAGATGCTGCGCCCACCCACCAACACGGCCAGCGATTCGGGTTTGAGCCGGGCACCGGCACACACCGGGCAGGGCACCTCGCGCATGTAGCCCTCGTAGCGTTCGCGGCTGTGCTCCGACTCGGTCTCGGCGTGTTTGCGCTTGATGTAGGGAATGACGCCTTCAAACCCAGTGGAGTAGGAGCGTTCGCGCCCGAATCGGTTCTTATAGCTGACGTGAACCTTGTGCTTGTACCCGAAGAGAATGGCGTCGCGCGCGCGGCCGGGAAGGGACCGCCATGGCGACTCCAGCGAGAATTTCATGTCGTCGCCTAGCCCGCCGAGCACTCGCAGGTAGTAGTCGTTGATGCCTTGGGCATTGGACCAGGGGGTGATGGCTCCACCGAGGATGCTGGCGTCTTCGTCGTGGATCACCAGCTCGGAATCCACCTCCAACTCGACACCGATGCCACTGCAGGACGAGCAGGCGCCGAAAGGTGAGTTGAAGGAGAACGACCGCGGCTCGATCTCGTCCATGGAGAGCGGATGATCATTGGGGCACGCCATCTTTTCGGAGAATCGCCGCTCAGCGGGCAGAGCCTCCCCCATCGGCCAGGTCTTACCCTCGGCAGCAGTCCCCTCGGAATCGACGAAATCGATCACGACGATTCCGGTAGCCAACTTCAACGCGGTCTCCACGGAGTCCGTGAGGCGCCGCTTGGCTCCGGTGTCGTCGCCCTTGGCCACCAGACGGTCAATGACGACGTCGATGGAGTGCTTCTTCTGCTTCTCCAGCGTCGGCGGCTGGGCGAGCTGGATCGTCTCCCCATCGACCCGGGCTCGCGCATACCCCTTGGTCTGCAGCTCGCTAAACAAGTCGACGAACTCGCCCTTGCGGGCCCGGACCACGGGAGCCAAGACCTGGAATCGAGTGCCGTGCGGCAGCTCCAACAGGCGGTCCACGATCTGCTGCGGGGTTTGACGCCCCACCGGCTCCATACACACCGGGCAGTGCGGGCGCCCGACTCGGGCAAACAGCAGGCGGAGGTAGTCGTAGACCTCGGTGATGGTGCCGACGGTAGATCGAGGGTTGCGGTTGGTGGATTTTTGGTCGATCGAAACCGCCGGCGAGAGTCCCTCGATGAAGTCCACGTCCGGCTTGTCCATCTGCCCCAAGAACTGTCGTGCGTATGCCGACAGAGACTCGACGTACCGCCGCTGCCCCTCAGCGAAGATGGTGTCGAAGGCCAACGACGACTTGCCGCTGCCCGAAAGGCCGGTGAAGACGACCAGGGCATCCCGTGGGATATCGACAGAGATGTCTTGGAGGTTGTGCTCTCGCGCCCCACGGACGATCAATCGGTCGTGTTGGGCACGCAGCAAAGGGGAAGTCGGAGGCACACGCCTATGGTAGATGCCGCCAGTGACAGACCCCATCGGTATCATCGGTGCTTACGCCTCGGGTCAACGTCGTCCCGATCGTCTCGACGTCCGACTCCGACGACCCTGAGTGGTGACCATGAACGAAGCACCCGCCATGCCGCCGTACCCGATTGAGCCCTCCGCCCCCCAGGCGCAGGGTCTGTACGACGGCCAGCACGAGCACGATGCCTGTGGCGTCGCGTTCGTGGCCACGCTGCGCGGCACCCCAGGGCACGACATCGTCGCTCACGCGCTCACCGCACTGCACAACTTGGACCACCGCGGTGCCGTCGGCGCAGAGCCAGACTCCGGGGACGGTGCGGGCATCCTGACCCAAATGCCCGACGCGTTCTTCCGCTCGGTGCTCGACATCGAGTTGCCCGAGGCCGGTGCATACGCGGCCGGCCTCCTCTTCTTGCCCCGCACTGAGGACACCACCGGCACAGACACTGCCGAAGCACAGCGCGAGGTCGAGTCCTACTTACACAAGATCGACCTCACCGTTCTGGCGTGGCGTGACGTGCCGGTGGAGTCCCAGATGCTGGGCAGCTTGGCCAGCTCGGTCATGCCGGTGATGAAGCAGGTGTTCGTCGCAGGGCCCGACGGCGAGTCCGGTTTGCCTCTTGAGCGTCGAGTGTGGATGGCCCGTAAGCACATCGAGCGCCACACCCCGACCTACCCCGTGTCGTTATCGACGCGCACCATCACCTACAAGGGCATGCTGACCACCGACCAGTTGCCCGCGTACTTCCCCGACCTGCGCGACGAACGGTACGCCTCGACGTTGGCCATCGTGCACTCGCGCTTCTCCACGAACACCTTCCCCTCGTGGCCGTTGGCCCACCCCTATCGGTTGATCGCCCACAACGGTGAGATCAACACCGTGCGGGGCAACCGCAACTGGATGCAGGCCCGTGAATCGATCCTGGCTAGCGATCTCTTCCCCGGCGAGTTGAGCGACGTGCTGCCGATCTGCACCCCGGACGCCAGCGACTCGGCGACCTTTGACGAGGTGCTGGAGTTGGTCCATCTCGGTGGGCGTTCCCTGCCGCACTCCGTGCTCATGATGGTGCCTGAGCCCTGGGAGAACAACGACGAGATGGACCCGTCGCTGCGGGCGTTCTACGAGTTCCACTCCATGTTTATGGAGCCATGGGACGGACCGATGAACCTGGTCTTCACTGATGGCACTCAGGTCGGTGGCGTGCTGGACCGTAACGGTCTACGTCCCTCGCGCTACTGGGTGACTGACGACGGGCTCGTCGTGTTGTCGAGTGAGTCCGGGGTGCTGGATATCCCCGCTGAGCGCGTCGTCACGAAGGGTCGCGTCGAGCCGGGTCGGATGTTCCTGGTCGACACCGCCAAGGGCGAAATTATTGACGACCGCGAGCTCAAGGCCGAGCTGGCCAGCGCTGCCCCCTATCAGCAGTGGTTGAACGAAAACATGGTCCGTATGTCGGATCTTCCGACCCGCGCTCACGTTCGGCACACGCACGCCTCAGTCACCCGACGCCAACAGATCTTCGGATACACCGAGGAAGAGTTACGCATCCTTCTCGCGCCCATGGCCCAGGCCGGGATCGAACCGCTGGGTGCCATGGGTTCCGACACCCCGATCGCCGCGTTGTCGCAGCGTCCCCGGTTGCTGTTCGATTACTTCACCGAAGCCTTCGCGCAAGTCACTAACCCGCCGCTGGACGCCATCCGCGAGGAGATCGTTACCTCGTTGGGCACCTCGACCGGCCCCGAGCGCAACCTGCTCTCGGAGTCCGCTGAGCACTGCCGACAGGTGCTGCTGAGTTTCCCGGTGATCGACAACGACGAGTTGGCGCAACTTCGCCACATGAACCTTGAGGGTCAACACCCCGACTTCGCTCCGTTCGTGGTCCGTGGTCTATACGAAGTCGATGGCGGTGCCACGGCGCTGCAGGATCGCCTCGAAGAAATCTGTGACCAGGTCTCGGATGCCGTCGAGCGCGGGGCGTTCTTCGTCGTCCTCTCGGACCGGCACGCCGACCGAGAGCACGCCCCCATCCCGTCGCTGCTGCTGACCAGCGCCGTTCACCACCACTTGGTCCGGGAAAGCACCCGGACCAGGGTGGGCCTGCTGGTCGAAGCCGGAGATGTCCGCGAGGTCCACCATGTGGCCCTCCTGACGGCATACGGTGCGGCCGCCGTGAATCCCTACCTGGCGATGGAAACGGTCGAAGATTTGTGCCGCTCGGGCCAGCAGTTGGACGGGCTCGACCCGGAGGTCGCCATCGCCAACTTGATCAAGGCGCTCGGCAAGGGTGTGTTGAAGGTGATGTCGAAGATGGGCATCTCGACTGTGTCGTCTTACCGCGGAGCCCAGACGTTCGAAGCCGTGGGTTTGTCGCGGGAAGTCGTGGATCGCTGGTTCACCGGGACCACCAGCCAGATCGACGGGGTGGGGCTGGACATCGTCGCCGACGAGGTCCGCGCCCGGCACGCCATCGCCTACCCGCTCTCCGGCATCACGCCCTACCACCGCAACCTCGAGACCGGTGGCGAATACCAATGGCGACGCGACGGGCCGCCGCACCTCTTCAATCCGGACACCGTGTTCCGCCTCCAGCACGCGACGCGCTCCAAGCGGTACGACATCTTTCGCCAGTACACCGACCTCGTCGACAACCAGGCCGAGCAGTTGATGACTCTGCGCGGGCTGTTCCGGACCGACTCCGACCGTCCCAGCGTCCCACTGGAAGACGTCGAGCCGGTCAGCGACATCGTGACGCGCTTCTCGACGGGAGCGATGAGTTACGGCTCCATCTCTCCCGAGGCGCACGAGACGTTGGCCATCGCGATGAACCGACTGGGCGCACGCTCGAACACCGGGGAAGGCGGCGAAGACCTCGATCGTCTGCTCGATCCGACTCGTCGCTCAGCCATCAAGCAGGTCGCCTCTGGCCGCTTCGGCGTGACGAGCCCCTATCTGGTGCACGCCGACGACATTCAGATCAAAGTCGCGCAGGGCGCCAAGCCCGGTGAAGGTGGGCAGTTGCCACCCGGCAAGGTGTATCCGTGGATCGCCAGTGTCCGGCACTCCACCCCGGGCGTGGGCCTCATCTCTCCCCCGCCGCACCACGACATTTACTCCATCGAGGATCTCGCCCAACTGATCCACGACCTCAAGAATGCGAACCCTAAGGCGCGGATCCACGTCAAACTGGTCAGCCAGGTGGGCGTGGGCACGGTCGCCGCAGGGGTCTCCAAGGCTCACGCCGACGTCGTGCTCATTTCGGGCCACGATGGTGGCACCGGAGCCAGCCCTCTGACGTCGCTCAAGCACGCTGGGACCCCGTGGGAATTGGGCCTGTCCGAAACTCAACAGACACTGCTGCTCAACGGGCTGCGCGACCGGATCACGGTGCAGGTCGACGGCCAACTCAAGACTGGTCGGGACGTGCTCATCGCCGCGCTCCTGGGTGCCGAGGAGTTCGGCTTCGCCACCGCCCCGTTGGTGGTCTCCGGCTGCGTCATGATGCGGGTTTGTCACCTCGACACCTGCCCCGTCGGGATAGCCACTCAGAACCCAGATTTGCGCGCGCGCTACCAGGGGCAGGCCGAGTTCGTGGTGACGTTCTTCCAGTTCATCGCTGAGCAGGTCCGCGAGTTGATGGCCGAGCTGGGCTATCGCAGCATCGACGAGCTCATCGGCCGCGCCGACTTGCTCAACGTCCAGGACGCGATCAACCACTGGAAGGCGTCCGGCCTCGACCTGGCACCGATCCTGCATCGTCCCGATCTGCCCGAGGGAACTCACCTGCGGCGCATGATCGATCAAGACCACCACCTCGAAGATGCGCTGGATCACCAGCTCATCGAGGCGGCTGCTCCTGCGCTGCGCGATGGAACCCCGGTTCAGTCGACGTTCGATGTACGCAACGTCAACCGCACCGTGGGCACCATGCTCGGTTACACGGTGACGTCAACGGTCGGCGTCGAGGGTTTGCCCGATGGCACCATCGACATCACCCTCAACGGCTCCGCGGGTCAGTCGTTCGCCGCCTTTCTACCCGCGGGGATCACGCTGCGGTTGGTCGGCGACGGCAACGACTATGTCGGCAAGGGCCTGTCCGGTGGGCGGGTGATCGTGCACCCTTCGCCGGATGCCCCCTTTGCCGCCGAAGACCAGGTGATCGCCGGGAACGTCATCGGGTATGGCGCCACGTCCGGGCAGATCAACCTGCGCGGCGTGGTCGGTGAACGCTTCTGCGTCCGTAACTCCGGTGCCACTGCAGTGGTGGAGGGCGTGGGCGACCACGCGTTGGAATACATGACCGGAGGCACGGCCCTCATCCTGGGCCGCACCGGTCGTAACGTCGGTGCCGGAATGTCGGGCGGTACGGCATACGTGCTGGACCTGGACCAGAACCGACTGAACCCGCTGGCGCGCTCCAACGGTGACCTCTTGCTTCGCACGGTTGAGGTCGACAGCGCGGATGCACACCGCATCGAAGAGCTGCTGCGCGAGCACCTGGAGCTGACCAGCTCCACCGTCGCCCAGGCGATCCTGGATGCTGGCCCCGACTGGACCACCCGATTTACCGTCATCACGCCCCGCCAGTACGCAAGCGTTCTGAAGATTCGCCAAGACGTCATCGACGCCGGTGACGATCCCGACGGACCGCACGCGTGGCAACTCATTTTGGAGGACGCACATGGCTGACCCCAAGGGATTCCTGAACACCCGCAACCGTGAGCCGCAACCCTCGCGGCCGGTGCCGATCCGGATCATGGACTGGAAAGAGGTGCACACCGCCCAAGACGACACGGTGCTGCGCCGTCAAGCCGGGCGCTGCATGGACTGTGGCATCCCGTTCTGCCACCAAGGTTGCCCGCTGGGTAACCTGATCCCCGAGTGGAACGACCTCGCCCGTCGAGGCAACTTCCGCGAAGCGATCGAGCGGCTGCACGCGACCAACAACTTCCCGGAGTTCACCGGTCGGTTGTGTCCCGCACCGTGTGAGACCTCGTGTGTGCTGAGCATCACCGAGCCTGCGGTGACCATCAAGCAAGTTGAGCAGTCGATCATCGACCGCGCGTTCGACAACGGGCTGGTCACCGCGCACGAGCCCGAGTGGCTCTCCGGGAAGACCGTTGCTGTGATCGGCTCCGGGCCGGCCGGTCTGGCCGCCGCTCAGCAACTCAGCCGTGCGGGCCATACCGTTCTGGTCTACGAACGTGACGACGCAGTGGGTGGTTTGCTGCGCTACGGCATCCCCGAGTTCAAGATGGAAAAGTCGGTCTTGGATCGCAGACTCGTGCAGTTGCGTGGCGAAGGCATCCGCTTCCGTACCAACGTCACGATCGGCGGCGACGGTCCGGACGATTTCTCGCTGAGAGAGTTGTCGAGCCGCTTTGATGCGGTGGTGTTGGCCACCGGTGCCACCGTGCCAAGGCCGCTGCCCATCCCGGGTGCCGAGCTCGACGGCGTGTATGCCGCAATGGACTTTCTAGTGCCAGCAAACCGTGAAGCAATGGGCAAGGCGCGCGGCATCTCAGCCGAAGGCAAACACGTCGTCATTGTGGGTGGTGGTGACACGGGCTCCGACTGTTACGGCACGGCTATCCGCCACGGCGCTGCCTCGGTGACCCAGCTCGATATCCGTCCACAGCCGTCGCCGGAGCGCAGCGAAGCTCACCCGTGGCCGATGTATCCGCTCATTCACCGTGTCAGCGACTCCCAAGAAGAAGGCGGTGAACGCATCTTCGGCGTCAACACGGTGGAGGCCCTCGGTGCCACCGAAGGTGCGGTGTCGCAGCTTCGGATCGTGAACGGTGAGCGCATCGACGGTCGCTTTGACGCCGAAGCCGGGACTGAGCGCACCATCCCGGCCGACCTCGTGCTCATTGCGCTGGGCTTCACCGGGCCCGATGAGGTCATGGACGGCACGAGTGCTCTGCCACGGTCGACGCGCGGCACCTTCGAGCGCGACGAATCGTATGCCGTGCCCGGTCAGCCGAAGATGTTTGTGGCTGGCGATGCTGGCCGCGGTCAGTCACTCATCGTATGGGCCATCGCCGAGGGGCGCGCCTGCGCGTCGTCGGTCGATGCGTATCTCACCGGTGAGAAGTCCACCTTGCCGTTCCCAGTGCGCGCCAGCGACGCCCCGCTCATGGTCTGAGGGTCTGAGGGCTCAGGGAAGGCGCGCATAGGCTGGGGTCTATGCGCGCCGATACCCACACCAGCGACCCTCATGACCTCATCTGGGAGAGCCCGACGCTGCAGGTGCACACCTGCAGCGTCTCCTCCATGGACAATAACGTGTACCTGCTGACGTGCCGATCCACCGGCAAGCGGGCTCTCATCGATGCGGCAGACGACATGCCGCGGATTACGACCCTTCTCGCCAACGCTAACGCCGCCACCACTGACAGCGACACCAAGTCCATTGCCTCGATCATCACCACGCACCGACACGCTGACCACCACCGTGCCCTAGCTGAGGCAGTCGCGGCGACCGGGGCTACGACATACGCGGGTGCCCCGGATGCAGACCACCTGCCGGTAAAAATCGATGTGCAACTCCAGCATGAAGAGTCAATATCTATAGGTCAGGTTGAGGTTGAGGTGATTGCCCTACGGGGTCATACGCCCGGCTCTATCGCCCTCGCCTTGAATGGTGGGGACCCGGCTGGCACGACGCTGCTGTTTACGGGGGACAGTCTGTTTCCCGGCGGTCCTGGGATGACCACGTCACCCGCTGACTTCGCCTCCCTCATGGACGATCTCACCAAGCGCATCTTTGCCCGATACGCCGACGAAACGCTCGTGTTGCCGGGGCACGGCGACGGAACGACGTTGGGCCAAGAACGTCCGCACCTTCAGCAATGGCGACAGCGCGGATGGTGAAGGCTTCGTCGGCGAAGACGCCAGCGGTGCCTCCGATCGCGTTAGTCCTCGGCGCAGTCATCTCAGTACAGTTTGGCGGCGCACTCGCGGTTCTTCTCTTGCCCTTGATCGGCGTGGTCGGCTCGGTGGCGCTTCGGCTCGGTCTGGCCACCCTGGTGTTGTGGATCATGGTGCGTCCGAAGTTGCGCGGACGCACCCGCGGCGACTGGATGGTTGTGGCCACCTTCGCTGTGGCTTTGACCACCATGAACCTGGCGTTCTACGGATCGCTCGCTCGACTGCCGATCGGTGTTGCCGTCACCATCGAGTTCTTGGGCCCCCTGGCCCTGGCTGCGAGTTTGTCGCGGCGCCGCAGTGACGCACTAGCCGTCGGTGCCGCGCTAGGTGGGGTGGTCCTGATCTCGCAGATTGCGAGCACCCCCCTAGATCAGATCGACCTTGTCGGGGTGAGCCTGGCGCTGCTCGCCGGTGCTTGCTGGGCTGCCTACATCATCACCAGCTCGCGGACCGGGGCGCACTTCGAGGGCCTTGACGGGATCGCCATCTGTCTGCTCATCGGTACAGTGCTGATGGTCCCGATCTCGGGGTTGGCTGGGGCCTGGGGCAATCTCGAGTCCTTCATCAGCCCCGAGGTGTTGGCGCTTGGCCTAGCCGTGGCGGTGCTGTCCTCGGCCATCCCCTACTCCCTTGAACTGCTGGCTCTGCGGCACCTCGCGGCCGCAGTGTTCGGGGTGCTGCTCAGCCTGGAGCCAGCCGTCGCCGCACTGGCCGGATTGCTCCTCCTTGAACAACGACTGACCCCGGGCCAACTCGCCGGAATGGCTCTGGTCGTGTGCGCCAGCGTGGTCGTTCTCGGTCGCCCTACGAGCAGCGATGAACCTCCGCCAACGAGCGCGCCACCGACGACGGTGACTGGTTAGTTGCGGTCGGACCCCTCGCTTGCGTCGCCTTGGCCTCGCCCGGTGTTCATCGCACGTGCTCCTGACTGTTCGTCAGTGCCGCTGGGGTCGTGGTGGTGCTGACGGGTGCTGAACTGGGTGAGGTCTGATTCTTGGACGGGGAGGCCCTTGGCTGCGTCGCGACTGCTTTTGATCAAACTAGCCACGGCGGTTACGCCCAAAATGGTCACGATCATGATCAACGATACCCAGATGGGAATGTCTGGGACGGCCTCGATGTGCTCGCCTCCGTTCAGGAACGACAGATTATTTTCGTGCAGCGCGTGCAGGATGAGTTTGACGCCGATGACGGCCAGCAGCACGGACAGTCCCAGGCCGAGGTAGACGAGGCGCTTCAACAGGTCGCCGATGAGGAAGTAGAGTTGGCGGAGCCCCATCAAGGCGAAGATGTTAGCCATCAGCACCAGGTACGGCTCGCGGGTCAGCCCGAATATCGCTGGGATCGAGTCCAACGCAAACAACAGGTCGGTGGTGCCGAGCGCGATGATGACGATCAGCATGGGGGTGACGACCGTTTTGCCGTTCTCGACGGTCCGCAACTTCGTGCCCGAATCCCACGACTTGGTGGCGGGAAAGCGCTTTTCTACCCAGCGCAACAGGGCGTTTTCCTCGAACTCGTCGTCTTCAGTTTCGTGGTTGACGTTCTCGCGGGCCAACTTGATCGCGGTATAGATCAAGAACGCACCAAAGATGTAGAAGACCCACGACCATTGATTGATCGCTGCGGCCCCCACAGCGATAAAAATGCCTCGAAGGACTAGCGCGATGATGATGCCGACCATGAGGGCTCGTTGTTGTAACTCTCGGGGCACCCCAAATTTGGCCATGATGATGATGAAGACGAACAGGTTGTCGATGCTCAACGAGTACTCCGTAAGCCACCCCGCGTAGAACTCCCCCGCGTAGGTTGCGCCGGAGAAGGCAAATACGCCCGCACCGAAAGCAATCGCCAACCCGACGTACACCGTCAGGGCAATGCTTGTCTCGCGTTTGCTTGGCACGTGAGGCCGGCGTCCCAGCACCAAAATGTCGAAGAGCAAGATGCCGCAGACCACAGTCAGACTTGTGATCCACAACCATTGGGGGACGTTCATGAAGACCTTCCGCGGTGGGTTTGTTGCCGCGACGCCGCCAAGCAACCCACCCAGTATGCCGGGTTGTTGGCCGGACGGTCGGGCTAGCCCGTCGCTTCGCGCATCTGCCGCAGTTCCTTCTTCAAATCGGACACCTCATCACGCAATCGAGCCGCCAGCTCGAATCTCAGATCGGTAGCCGCGTGGTGCATCTGGTCGGTCAACTCGCGAATGAGGTCACCTAACTCCGCGGCGGGCAGGTCATCCCCGCGTCTCCCCGCTCCAGCAACCGCGGCATCGGCAACGACGGTGCCCTTACCTGCGGTGCTGCGTCGCCCTCTGGATTGAGTGCGCCCGCTTCCCATGAGCGCCTCGGTGTCGGCGTCCTCGCGCTCGAGGAGATCCGTAATATCGGCGATCTTCTTACGCAGCGGCGTGGGGTCTACGCCGCGCTCGAGGTTGTAGGCCACCTGCTTTTCCCGGCGCCGGTTCGTCTCCTCGATAGCTTGATCCATCGACGGGGTGATCTTGTCGGCGTACATGTGCACCTCGCCGGATACGTTCCGAGCCGCGCGTCCGATGGTCTGGATCAGCGAGCGCGCCGACCGCAAGAAGCCCTCTTTATCTGCGTCAAGGATGCTCACCAACGAGACCTCGGGAAGGTCAAGGCCTTCACGCAGCAAGTTGATCCCAATGAGGACGTCGTACTCCCCCATCCGCAACTCACGCAGCAACTCGACTCGGCGCAGCGTGTCGACCTCAGAGTGCAAGTAGCGGACGCGCACGCCCTTATCGAGCATGTAGTCGGTGAGGTCCTCGGACATCTTCTTGGTCAGCGTGGTCACCAGGACCCGCTCGTTTTTCGCGGTACGCAGCGAAATCTCGTGCAGGAGATCGTCGATTTGGCCTTTGGTGGGCTTCAGCACGATCTGCGGATCCACCAAACCGGTTGGCCGGATAATCTGCTCCACCACCGTGCCCGACTTGGCCACCTCGTAGTTGCCGGGCGTGGCCGA
>JBBQNO010000026.1:0-25851 GCA_038330045.1 Actinomycetales bacterium
CGACGATGTCACGCAGGTCGGCCCGGACCTGCGGGTCATCGCCACTCCCACGTACAGCCACCCCACGCACCACCATCAGGAGGACTGAGCCATCGTGTTCACCGGAATTGTCGAAGAGCAAGGCACCGTGGTCGCGATCGAGCACCTCGCCGACTCGGCCAGGCTCCGCATCAAGGCTGCCGTCGTGACCAGCGACGCAGGTCATGGCGACTCGATCAGCGTCAACGGGGTGTGTCTGACCGTCACCGAGTTCACCGACGGAGAGTTCAGCACCGACGTAATGGCCGAGACCCTTTCCCGCAGCAGCGTCGGCGACCTCGTCGTCGGCTCACCCGTCAACCTTGAGCGCGCGTTGCGCAGCGATGGCCGATTCGGGGGCCACGTCGTCCAAGGCCACATCGACACCACAGCTACTCTGATCAGCCGCGACCCGGGGGAGAAGTGGGACGTGCTGACCTTCGCGTTGCCACCGGAAATCTCCCGGTATGTCGTCGCGAAGGGATCGATCACCCTCGACGGAGTGTCGCTGACGGTCAGTGACCTGTACGACGAGCGTGAACTTCCCGAAGACAGCGGAAACTTTTGCTCTGCTTTCTCTGTGTCGCTTATCCCGACCACGCTGGCGATGACGACCTTGGGTGATCGCGCCGTGGGGGATCGCGTGAACGTGGAAGTGGACGTGCTGGCCAAATACGTGGAACGACTCATGAGCGGTGGAGTCCAATGAACGACGCAATGGCAGCAGCGCTGCAGGCGCTGCGCGACGGACGGCCGGTGCTCGTGTTGGACGACGCGCACCGCGAAAACGAAGGCGACGTCATCCTCGCCGCCGCGACGGTGACGTCCGCCTGGATGGGGTGGACGATTCGCCATACCTCGGGATATATCTGCGCGCCAATGCCGCAACTGTGGGCCGACCGACTGGACCTGCCGCTCATGGTGGAGCTGAACGAGGACCCGCTGCGCACGGCATACGCCATCACGGTCGATGCCGCGCAGGGTGTGACCACTGGCATCAGCGCCACCGACCGGGCTCACACCATCACTATCCTGGGCAGTGCGAAATCGGTGGCGACCGACCTAATCAGGCCCGGTCACGTCGTCCCGCTGCGCGCCCGCCCTGGCGGGGTGCTTGAGCGCCCCGGCCACACCGAAGCCGCCGTCGAGCTGTGCGAACTAGCCGGGCTGACCCCCGTGGCCGCGATCGCCGAGTTGGTCGACGACGAGGGTGAGATGCTGCGCGGCGACGCCGTGCGGGCCCTCGGCGCGTCATTCGAGCTGCCGGTCTTGTCCGTGGCCGACATCGTGGCCTACCGTGCCGCACAAACCCCTTCCGACGAAGACTCGAGGAGATTGTCATGAGCGGAGCAGGCGCACCCACGGTGAGCGTTGACGGCACCGGTTTGCGGGTGGCGGTGGTCTCCGCGTCGTGGCACGACGAGGTCATGGATGGCCTGCGCGCAGGCGCGGCCGCAGCCTTAGAACGCGCCAACGTTGCCCGCGTCGATGAAGTGCGGGTGCCAGGCAGTTTTGAGTTGCCGGTGGCCTGCGCGCGCTTGGCCCGCTCGGGCAAGTTCGACGCGATCGTGGCGCTCGGCGTAGTGATCCGCGGCGGTACACCGCACTTTGAGTACGTCTGTGCGGCTGCGACGCAAGGGCTGAGCAGTCTCAGCGTCGAGACTGGCCTGCCAATCGGGTTCGGCCTGTTGACGTGCGACACCGAGCAGCAGGCCCTCGACCGCGCGGGTCTGCCTGGGTCGGTGGAAGACAAGGGTGACGAGGCCGCCATGGCAGCCGTCGCCACGGCGCTGGTCCTGCGTCCCTACTAAGCCAAACGTGACGTGGTCACGCGTGGCTACAGGTTCTCGGTGATCTCAGCCTTCTCGCGCAGCGTGGTCAGTAACTTTTCGACAGCCTTGGACTGAGCCTCTTGGCTCAACTGCTGCTCGAGTTCGGCCTGCACGTCCTCAAACGGGGGCAGGGTCTGGGCTGCGGCATCTTCGCTCTGAGGCTGCTGCTCGGCCACGGTGTCGTAGAGTTCCCGCGCGTCCTGTTCGGTCGGCTTTTCGACGTCGCCTTCAGCCTCGATGTAGCCCTCGATCTTGACCTTCTTTTCGACTTCTTCGCGGACCTGTTCCTCGGTGAATCCCTGCCCCTGGACCAGCGTCAGAAACTCGTCGATGGATGCTGCACCGTTTTGGTCGGCCAGTTCTTGCAGGTCGGCTTCGATCTGCTCGTCAGCGATGGTGATTCCAGCCTCGTCGGCGGCCTGGACGAGCAACAAACTGCCGACCATGCTGTCCAGCGTCTGCTTTTTGAGCGCGTCTTGGTCCAGCGGTGCACCGCCCTGTGCGGCGGTCACGGAAGCCGTTTGAAACTGCCCCTCGTAGGTCTCGACGAACATGTCGCGAGTGATGTCCTCACCGTTGACCGTTGCCACCACCTCCGGCACGCCCTTCACATCGGCAGTCGGTAGTGCTCCCGGGCCTTCAGAGGTCACCGAGGCATCGTCGGCTCCTGCGGAAACCGCAGCCGAGTCTTGTGCTGCATCGTCATCCTCACCCGACCCGCAGGCAGACAAGGTCGTGGTGGCGGCAAGCAGGAGG
Source organism: Actinomycetales bacterium (assembly GCA_038330045.1). Taxonomy (GTDB): domain Bacteria; phylum Actinomycetota; class Actinomycetes; order Actinomycetales; family Dermatophilaceae; genus Ornithinicoccus. The sequence goes on from JBBQNO010000026.1 coordinate 2,607, forward strand.
GCAACGGTCGCAATACTTCGGCGCATTCTTCAGAGTCCTATCGATGGTGATGAGCGAGCGACGTTAACACGAGTGGTTTACGCCAGTACCCAGTGTGCGGCCCCGGTGGCGTTGGCCATGACGACCCGCTGGTGGGAGGGTGAAGAGATGACCGAATCGTTGCCGATGGTGACCGCCATGCAAGGTATGCCGAGTCGTGTCACGATCTATGAGGTGGGCCCCCGTGACGGCTTGCAAAACGAGAGCGCGGCCCTGCCGGTGGCGACCAAGGTCGAGTTCATCACCCGGCTCATCGACGCGGGGTTGGAGACGGTGGAGTTGACCTCGTTCGTGCCGAGGCGGTGGGTGCCGCAGCTGGGTGACGCCGAGGACGTCTTGGCTGCCCTGGGGCCGCTGGCCACTACAGGGCGTCGGCCCGTCCTTGTGCCCAACGAGCGCGGCTTGGATCGGGCGCTGGATGCGGGGGTCCGGTCAGTCGCGATCTTCGGCAGTGCCACCGAGACGTTTGCCCAGCGCAATCTGAACCGCTCTGTCGCCGAATCCCTGACGATGTTTGCGCCGGTGGTGCGTCGCGCGGTGGACTCCGATCTATGGGTGCGTGCGTACGTGTCGATGTGTTTCGGCGATCCGTGGGAGGGGCCGGTGCCGGTGGCACAGGTGGTTGACGTGTGCTCGGCGATGATGGACCTCGGGGCCGATCAACTCTGCCTGGGCGACACCATCGGCGTCGCGACTCCAGGTCACGTGGTGGCGCTGTTGAACTCGATGGAGGCGGCGGGCATTGGGGCAGATCGGATCGCTGTGCATTTCCACGACACCTACGGCCAGGCGTTGTCCAACACCATGGCCGCCATCGCCCATGGTGTGCGGGTGGTCGATGCCTCCGCTGGGGGTTTGGGTGGGTGCCCCTACGCCCACTCGGCCACCGGCAATCTGGCGACTGAGGATCTGGTGTGGGCCTTGCAGGGGCTCGGCATCGAACATGGAGTAGACCTTGATGCCCTCGTCGCGACAAGTATGTGGATGGCGAGCGAGTTGGGCCGCCAGTCACCGAGCCGCGTCGTGCGCGCCTTGGGCGCTATAACCACCTAGCGGGTGGCGCTGCCACGATCCATGCCGATCCTTGTGAAGCGAGGGACGGTTGCAACGCATACGGTGAGCGCATGCACTCAGGTATCGACCGCGCTTCCATCGATCACGACGTCCGCCCGCAGGACGACCTCTTCGGTCACGTCAACGGTCATTGGATAGCCACCACCGCGATTCCCGACGACCGCGCCCGCTACGGCTCGTTTGATCTGCTCCGCGAGGAAGCCGAAACCAACGTCCGTGATTTGATCGAAGAAGCAGCGGCTAAACAGCCGTCGTTGGACAGCGTCGAAGGCAAGGTCGGCGCGCTCTATGCCAGCTTCATGGACACCGACACGATCGCCGCCCTCGGTGCCTCCCCGTTAGTGCCTCAACTGCGCGACATCGCTGCCGTAGGCACTTCCTCTGATGTATGCCGTGTCTCGGGGTGGATGCAACGCGCCGGCATCAGCGGGCTCGTCCACCACTGGGTGACCGCCGACGCCGGCAGCCCGCTGGATTACATCGTGTACCTCCACCAGGGCGGGTTGGGGCTGCCCGACGAGGCGTACTACCGCGAGGATGAGCACGAAAGCGCCCGCGCGGCCTACCGCACCTATCTTCGGGCCGTCCTCGAGTTGGCCGCCCCTGCGCTGGCGGAGTCAGGCCTCGACATGGGCGACGACGCAGTGGACCGTGTCTACGCCTTGGAGGAGCGGATCGCCAGCCACCACTGGGACCGTGTCGCCACCCGTGACGCCGTGAAGTCCTACAACAAGCTCTCGGCTCAAGAGTTGTCGGACGCAGCGCCCGGGTGGGATTGGTCCGCGTGGGGCGAGGGCATCGGCGCCGATCCGCAGGCGCTTGAGCAGGTTGTGGCTCGCCAACCCGACGTGTTGACGGCCATGGGCCAGGCCCTGACCGAGGTGCCGATCGCCGACTGGCAGGCATGGTTGGCGATCCGTGTGTTGGACGCCAGCGCCTCCTACCTCAGCGACGACTTCGTGCAGGCCGCCTTCGAATTCCGAGGCAAGGCGCTCAGTGGTACGCCGCAGATTCGGGCCCGGTGGAAGCGCGGAGTGGGCCTAGTCGAAGGTTTGCTCGGCGAGGCCGCCGGTCAGATGTATGTCGCCAAGCACTACCCGCCACAGGCTCGGGAGCGGATGGAGGTCTTGGTCGAGAACGTCATCGAAGCCTTCCGCCGTCGCATCGGCGAACTGGAATGGATGGGTGCGGACACTCGCGAGCGCGCGTTGGAGAAGTTGGCGGCGTTCCGGCCCAAGATCGGTCACCCTCCGCAGTGGCGCGACTACTCGACGTTTGCGGTGGACCCCGGTGCCCTGTGGACGAACGTGCTGCGTGGCAACGAGTTCGAGTCGTATCGCGAACTGGCCAAGCTCGGCCAACCGATCGATCACGACGAGTGGCTGATGACGCCCCAGACGGTGAACGCCTACTACCACCCGATGCTCAACGAGATCGTCTTTCCGGCAGCCATCTTGCAGCCTCCGTTCTTTTCGGTGCACGCCGACGACGCGGCTAACTACGGCGGCATCGGCGGGGTGATCGCCCACGAGATCGGACATGGTTTCGACGACCAGGGCTCGCGGTATGCCGGCGACGGGTCACTGACCGATTGGTGGACCGAGGACGACCGCGCGGCTTTCGACAAGAGGTCCCAGCAGTTGATCGCGCAGTTCGACACGTTGTCGCCGCGTGAGGTGCCAGACATCACCGTGAACGGGGGGCTCACCGTGGGCGAGAACATCGGCGACTTGTGCGGCATCGAGTTGGCCCTGTCGGCATACCGACTCTCTGTCGACGGCGACGGCGACAGTGAGATCGACGGCTGGACCGGCGAACAGCGTTTCTTCATGGGCTGGGGTCAGGTGTGGCGCGGAAAGGCACGACCCGAGGAGTCCAAGCGATTGATTGCCGTGGACCCGCACGCTCCCGCGGATCTGCGCGGCAACACGGTGCGCAACGTCGACGCGTTCCACGAGGTCTTCGACGTCGAGCCCGGCGACGGCATGTGGCTCGAACCAGCGGACAGGGTGCGCATCTTCTAGTTCGCGGGGCGTGCCCCGGTGATGCGGTGCAAGAGGAGGGTGCGAGCCCGGTCGCTATCGCCGACCGTGGCGCGCACTCGACCGGCCTCGATCCGGTGCGGCCGTATCAACATCTGCTGGACCCCGCCCACGTCGTCGACGTAGCCGACCCATACCGCCATCGACTCGGCGGCGGCTTCACGCAGCAGAGATGAGGTCACCACCGGGTCGGTGCTGTGCACACGTCCTTCGCGGTCGGCCACCTCGTGCTGATCGCGGACGGTCTCTCCGTGGCGCATCGACTCCACGATCTGGTCCGCGATCGCTGGCTCCAGAGCACTGACGGTGAGTGCTGGACGGGCGCGTTTGGTGGTGCGGTGGTATCGACCCGGTGCTAACGAGACGCCGCCGTCGGGGCCCTCGGCGAGGGGCCCGTACTGCTCTTCGCGGAGAACATCGAGCACCGTGGTGGCTGCGACCGGGCTGATCAGCACGGTCGCGGCGATCCGGCGCAGCTGCAAGATGGCGAGTGCACGGTCCGATTGCACCCGGTCAAGGAGCGCCTCGTCGTCCGATCTGACGTAGGCCGAGCAGGAGCCCACCCGGGCCACTCCATGCCGGCGGGCGACGTCGCGCACCAGGTATTCCAGCGGTTGTGGGATTCCTGTGCGGCTGATCGCGGACAGCTCGGACAGCACGCGGTCTGCGGACCACCCGGCGTCCAAAGCACGGCGCAACGTGGCTTCGGTCAGGCGGTAGACGGTGGCACCGCCGCGTGATTCGACGTCGCTGAGCAGGCGCATCACCGACTGTGCAGGCCCGTCGAGACGCCCCGGTGCGATGGCGGTCAGGTCTGCCTGCAGCAACACGTGGTCCACGGCAGCCGGGATGTGACGTCCCATGGCGGCCGCGGCAAGGCCGCCCCCGGAGACCCCAGCGCCGGATCGCTCGAACAGTTGATCCAACAACGCCTGGCCGGGTGTGCTCAGCGCCCCTCGGCCCAACATGCCGGCCCACTCGGCCTCCCGCAACACGACGGCGACGCGGGGACTGTTCCCGGAGGCCGAGGCACGCTGCATACGCATGGGGTGGTGCCAGCGCAGGAGATCGGTGACCTCGTCCTCGTCGGGTGCGCTCCCGGGCGCAAGGTGCGTCAGCGCGCGCAGGGCATCGCGACGTAATTGGCGACCGGCTGGCCACGACGTCTCCGTCGAGAGCACGTTGATCCGACCCGCCTCGGTGTTCCCGACCAGCGACGGTGCCGCCGCGGTCGTCAGCCATCCGCGCGCCAAGGCGGCCCACCGCGCGCCCGGGTCAGCCTCGGCCCAGTCGTCGGCCTCGCCCGTGGGCATCCAGGTGTCGCCGCCGGTGCCGCTCTCGTCGCGTGCAATCAACCCCGCACTGTGCATGACCTCGAGCAGCCACGCGACCTGACTGGTGCTGATCTCCAGGTGAGCGCCGAGCTTGTTCAGATCGCGCACCGCAAGGCCGCCGGTCCGCAGCACGCGCGGCGGCGTGGTGCCCCACACGTCGACGACCTCAGCCGTGAGCACCAACAATTCGGCGGCCCGACCGCCCACGGCCGCGTCGACCACGTCGGCATCGACGACGCGGGAGTCCTCGCGGGGCGTTGGCATGCCGAGCGCAGGCCTGTGGTGCAACAGTCCGTCGCGCAACTCGATCGCCACCTGACGGGGCAGCGCCACGTGCGAGCTGTCGATCCGTTGCAAAAATCCGTGCTCGACCAGCCATTGGCCGGAAGCGCTCAACGACCCTGGGGCAGGCTCGGGGTCGTGGGACAGCATGCCCACCGCAGGGCCCCAGGTCAGCGCGTTGAGAATGGCCACACCGTGCTGATCGAGACCGGTCACCGCATCACGCACGGCTTGTCCGCTGGGCGCACCGGGCACGACTGGCCCCAACCCAGCGGGATCGCCCATGGACTCAGCGACGGCCCTAGCCACGTGCAGCCCATCCGTGCTACGCCACAACAGCGCCAGCGCGACTAAGTCGGCGATGATGTCGCGCACCCAGGTCGAATTGCTTCGCTGCCCCAACAGAGCGGCGATCGAAGCCTGGTCGCCGGTGGGGGAGACGAGGGCTGCTTCCAGGGTCTGCAGGTGGGCCAGATCGAGACCATCTAAGGCTCGTTGGGCGCTCGCCCTAGTGTTGGCCCGTGCCGCCAAGGTCGTGAGGTCACCGGGGGCGGGCCGGGCGAGGTCGGGACGCCGCGTCAGCAGCGCGCTGAGCTGCTCGGAAGTGCGTTGGCGCAGATCGTCGGCCAACGATCGCGCCGTCACTGCCACGGTGTCGTCAGGAAGATCTGCAGTGTCAGGCACCGACCCACAGTAGTGCCGCCGCGGCTGATCGGCTCAGGTGGCAGGATCACAGGGTGCATCCCTCGACCGCGCTGGCCACCGTGCTGATCGACGAGTGGGTGCGGTGCGGCGTGCGCGAAGTGGTCCTGAGCCCCGGTTCGCGCTCGGCTCCGCTGGCCTACGCAGCCCTGGCGGCGCATCGAGCGGGGCGTTTGCGCCTCCACGTGCGGGTCGATGAGCGCAGTGCGGGGTTTGTAGCGCTCGGCCTCGCCAAAGTGTCGAGGCGCCCGGCCGTGGTGATCACTACGTCGGGCACTGCGGTCGCCAATCTTCACCCCGCAGTGCTGGAGGCTTCGCACGCCTGCGTGCCGCTGATCGTGATGACAGCCGACCGTCCAGCCGAGTTGCGCGGCACGGGAGCCAACCAAACGACCGTTCAACCGGGCATCTTCGCCGGTGCGGTGCGCTTTGAGCACGACCAGCCGCCGGCCGAGGGTCGGGCCGGCGAGGCTGCCTCATGGCGCTCGACGGTATGCCGAGCCATGAGTGCCGCAGTGGGGCGCGCCGGCGATCCGGGCCCGGTGCATCTGAACCTGGCCTTGCGTGACCCGCTAGCCCCAGACCTCGCCGATCGCGTGCCGTGGCCGCATGACGTGCAGGGACGAGCAGGCGGTATGCCGTGGGTGACCTGGCCGCAGCCCGCCCCTAGGGTGGGCAACGCGGCGATGACCGTGGCCGCGGCGCGCGTAGGGACAGGCGCACTGCCCGCGACGCTGATGGTGCTGGGTGACCTTCCGGATCCGGCGATGGCGTCTCAGGCGCTACGGGTAGCGCAGGCCCATGGTTGGCCGGTGATTGCCGAGCCTTTTGGTGCGTACAGGGGCAACGGAGTGCTTCCCCACGGGCCTCTCCTGCTGGCCGACGAAACGTTCGTCGAGGCTCACCGGCCGCAGCGAGTGCTCGTCGTCGGTCGGCATACCTTGCATCGCGGCATCGCGGCCCTCACGCGACACCCGGGCACGATTGTGGAGCACGTCAGTGTCGCCGCCCAATGGGCCGATCCGTCGCACGTCGTCTCCCGGCTCTACACCTGGGGCGACTTTGTGGCCTCTGACCCCGCCCCCTACGCCGTCGTGGGCGATGACGGCACCGACGCTCCCTACGCGGCACCGTGGCGCGAATCATGGCAGGCTGCCGCGGCCGCCTTGGCGCACCGCCTCACCACCGCAGCCGTGCCGCCTGACGGTCTCGCGGGGATTCACGTCGCGACAGCCATTCTCGACGAGCTGACCCACGTTGACACCTTGGTGCTGGGCTCCTCCAACACCCCGCGTGACCTCAACCTGGCCGATCCTGGGGGTCCCGACCGGCCAACCGTGGTGGGCAACCGGGGACTGTCCGGCATCGACGGCACCATCTCCACTGCGGTCGGAGTGGCCTTGGCCGCGCCGGGCGGTCGTGTGGTTGCGCTGATGGGTGACTTGACGTTTTTGCACGACCTCAACGGCTTGCTGATCGGCACAGGCGAGTCGCGACCCGACTTAAGCGTCGTGGTGCTCAACGACGATGGGGGCGGCATCTTCGCCACTCTCGAATACGGGCACCCTGAACGCGCCGACGACTTCACCCGGCTCTTCCGCACGTCCACGGGGGCAGACCTGAGTGCACTGTGCGCCGGGATGGGCGTGCCGCACCGCTTAGTTAGCGCCGCCGCTGAGGTCGGTAACGCCCTGCGCGAGCAGGCCACCGGTGTGCGCGTCATCGAAGTCTCGATCGATCCCGCCATCGACCAAACGGCGCGCAGGGCCCTGACCGCGCTCGCCGCCGACGGGGCCGCCGGCTCCTAGAAGCCGAAGGTGCCCAACGGCTCGGTATCGGCGCGCATCGCCCGCGACAATTGCCCGACGGCCCCGGCGGTGTGCTCGGTCATAAAGCCAGCCTGAGCCAGTGAGGCAAGAGAGCGACCCCCGAGGTATGCCGAGCCCAGCACCGCGACGTCCAACTCCAGGTCGGCCGGGGCCTGGGTTGTCTGGCAGCGGCCGACTCCGTCGCCACTCACCACTAGGTGCCAGCGACCGGTGTTCCACGGGCAGGTCTCGTCGGTGACGCCGATGACGACATCGCATGCCGCGGCATACCCCCGCTCGGCCAGGGCCTTGGGGACATCCACCAGCCGGACCCACAGCCCATCGGTGATCGACGTCCTGGTCGTCCGAGGCCCACCGGCCCACCACAACAGCGGGTCGTCGGTGCTACGCGAATACATCTTGACCTTGTTGATCAGGTCGAAACTAAGCAGTCGAGATACCAACGCGTGTAGGGCCGTAGGGTCGACGGCAGCCATCTCGCCGACGCTCATCTCGCCCTCGGCGTTGTTGTGGTCATCCCACACCGACATACGGCGGATGACCGCATAGGCCACCGGCTCGCCATCTCGGACCGCGAAGACCACCTGGCGAGGTTCCTTCTCACCGCGTCGCTGGGGGGTGTCACGGAACCACACGCCCGCAATCGACTCCGGCCGGGTGACAGAGCCCACATGGTGCTGTGCGGCAGCCGATTGCACCTGGTGAATCGCAGCCCCAGCCGACACCGTATGGGCCGGGGCCATATGCGTCGTAATGTCTTTGGCAGCCTGCACAATGTGCGACGGTGCCTTCAACTCTGTGCCACTTCCGACGCTCAGCATGACCTCCAACGCGGCCGTGCCGTAGCCGTAGCGCCCGTAGATGCCGACCTCGGCCGCCCACAGCCCCGCGACGGCAGCGTCACCTCGGCTCCGGATGCCCTGCAGATGCTCGGTCATCATCGACCGCAAGATCCCTCGCCGGCGGTGATCCGGGTGCACGCCAACCCACGTCAGTCCGTTCATCGCCACCCTGGCCACGCTGCCGAGAGGGCCCGGCGCGCTCAGAACCATGTCGTAAGCCCCGTACATGCCGGCCAGTGGCGCGACCTCGTGGTGGCCATCCGCGATCTCCTCGGGCGGTTCCATTTCGAGTGCCCCACCCCGCGCGAAGTCGAAGGTGTCGATGCCCTCAAGCGCGCTGACGCCAGGTGCGACCTCAAACCAGACCAGGTGCTCCAGAGTCATCATGCGTTCGGCGTCGTCGGTGGTCAGCGTGACCGGCCGGTAGGGCGTCAGGGGCGTCGTCGGTGAGGTCACCGACCCAGGATGCCCGAGTCGCAGGGAGTCAGCCAGTGATTTTCGCGGCTCGTCGGCATACCTGAAACAGTGTCGTGGTGACATCCGCACCTTCTACGTCGACCCCAACGACCGCACCCGGCTCGCCGTTGGCGGTCTCGCTTGTCTTTGCCATGGCCGGCCTGGTGATGGCCCAGACCTTCGCTCGTATGCCGACGGTGCGCGATTCGGTCGGCGCCAGCAAGGGGGAGCTGGGTCTAGCTCTGGTGGGCGGCGGTCTGGGGGCGTTGCTGGCGATGCCGTTCACCGGCCGCCTCATCGACCGATTCGGCACCCGAGGGGTGGTGACGGTCAGCCTCGTGTTGGCTTGCGGGGGGTGGAGTTCGGTGGCTTTGGCGACCAACCCGCTGATGCTCGGGGCCCTGTTGGTGGCGACCGGGGCCCCGGTGGGCATCTGGGACGTGGCCATGAACGTGCAGGCCTCGGCTGTGGAGCAAGTGCGCGGCCGCTCGCTGATGCCCATCTTCCACGGCATCTTCTCTGCCGGGGCGGTGATCGGCGCGGGCTCTGGTGCGCTGCTGGCCTACCTTGGGGTGGGACTGATTCAGCTCCCGATCATGGGGTTGATCGCCCTGGTCATCGGTCTGGTGGCGGTGCGGTCCTTCATGCCCGACCGGGTGGACACCGCGCCGAAGAATTCCGCGTCCAGCGAAGCCACCGCAAGTGAAAACGAGGCCGAGCCTGCCGCCCGTCGCGGCATCACCAGCCTCGAGATCATGATCGGAGTGGTCTGCCTGGGTGCAGCCCTGGCTGAGGGCTCGGCCAACGACTGGCTCGCCATCTTGCTGGTCGACGTCCAGATGGCTCCCGAGGCGGTCGGGGCGCTCGCGCTCACCGCTTTCAACATGGCCATGATGGTGGGTCGGCTGGCCGGTGGCCCGGCGATTGACCGTTTCGGTCGCGACACCGTGACCCGGGTGGGCGGCGGGCTGGCGATCATCGGAATTGTGATGGCCTCGCAGGTGCCCTCGCTGCCGGTGGCGTTGCTCGGGGGCCTAATCTGGGGTCTTGGTGTCTCCACGATCTTCCCCGCCTCGATTTCCGCCGCCGGCGAGGTGCCTGGCCGCGGCAACCGCGCCATCACCATGGTGAGCACCATCGCCTATGCGGCGTTCCTGTTCGGAGCGCCCACGATCGGTCTGCTCGCAGAGGTCTTTGGTCTCAGCCAAGCCCTCTTCGTCGTGATCGCGTTCCTGACTCTGATGATCGTGTTGGCGGGCAACCTGAAGCCCGCCGCGCCCGCCCCGCTCGTTCAGGCGCGCGAGTCGATCCAGTAGCGCCGTTCCAGCGGCACGCCGTCCGTGATGTGCAGCCGGTCTTCCAGCACGCCCCCACACCGCTCGACGACCGTGGCAGAGCCGATGTTGTCGTCGCTGCAGGTGACTAGGACGTCGTCCACCCCGAGGGCGACCATCCGCGCGAGCGCCAGCCGCAGCATCGCGGTTGCGTAACCCCGTCCTGCGAAAGCCGGTCGCACCGCATAGCCCACGTGGCCGCCGATCTGGCGAAGAACGGGCGTCAGCGAATGCCGAATGGAGACCCGGCCCACGACCTGCGACGTGCCGTCGGAGCCTCGCACACACGCCACCAGATAGTCAGACGGCACGTGGCCTGGCGCTAACCCCATCCCGCGCGCCTGAAGGTCAATGAGATCCAACTGCTCACCCCAACTGAGCTCGGGGCGGAAGAGAAACGGGAAGCCGACCACGCTGAGCTCTTCGTGGCCCGCCCGCACCTCGGCCTCGTCGCCGAACCGCGGCGGCCGCAGCCTCAGAGCCTGCGCGCTCACGCCGGGTCCTCACCTAGGGCGTAGCGCATCGCCGCAAGTTTGATCTGGGTCTCAGCGAGCTCGGCCTGCGGGTCGGAGGCCGCCACGATGCCGCCCCCGGCAAACAACCGCATCCGCCGCGCATCCGGGCATAACTCACCGCAGCGCAACGCAATGCCCCAATCGCCTTCGCCGGCCGCGTCCATCCAGCCGACCGGCCCGGCATACCGGCCGCGATCCATTTTTTCCAGATCGGCAATCAGGGCTGCGGCCTGAATCGCCGGGGTGCCGCACACCGCGGCCGAGGGGTGCAGTGCGGCCGCCAAACGAAGAGAAGTGGCATCGCCGGAGCGGACCCCGCTAATGTCGCTCGCCAGGTGGTAGACGTCCGGCAGCTTGAGCACGAACGGCTCGGCAGGCACGTCCAGGTCGGTGCAGTGTGGAGCCAAGGCTTCGGCCACGGAGCGGACCGCGAAGGCATGCTCTTCGAGGTCCTTTTCGCTGGAGATTAGGCGCAACCGAGGGTCAACGTCGTGCTCGGCCTTGAAATCCGGGTGGTCCTCTGCGATCAGGGGCGCGCGGGCGTGATCGCGGCGAACGGTGCCAGCCAGCACCCGCGAATGCACCTTCCCGTCCCAGCGGCGGACCAACATCTCGGGTGTCGCTCCCACGAGGCCGTCTACGGCGAACGTCCAGGTGGCGTCGTACCGCTCGGCGAGCCGGCGCAAAACACGATGCACGTCGATGGGTCCGTCGGCCATGGCGAGTTCGTCACGGGCCAGCACGACCTTCTCGACGTCGCCAGCGCCGATGGCGGTAATGGCCCGCGCGATGACCCCCGGCCATTCACGTGCCGAGACTGACCCTTCGACGATCGTGATCGCTCCGGTTGTGCCGACAAGGTGGCTCGAGTGCTCGTGCAGGCGCTCTGTTGTGTCGTCCGCAGGGGTGACCGTGGTCCGCCAGGTGCGACCCCGGCGGCGGCCGATGAGGATCTGTGGCACGACCAGGCGACTCTCGTCGGCCGAGTCCGCAGCAAAGCTGAACGACCCGAAGGTGACCAACCCGGTGCCGGGGATGTTCACGTCGTCGTTGATCTGCGCGATCGATCGGACCGAGTCCCACCATGCCTCGGCGCATGCGAAGCGGTCGGTTCCGCTGGTCAGGCAGGTTGCTGCGCGGCCCCAGCCGACCAGGCCATCGCCTTCTCGCAGCCACGAACACACTGTTGTAGGGGAAACACCTGGGGGCACAAGGTCGAGCAGGTTTGCGTCGGCGGACGTTTCGTCAGTGATATCGACAGTGATTGCGCGCAGGTGGGGCGGGGCGGGCACAGTCACAACAGAACACTGTATTGCGCAGGTGCGAGGATGAACGCATGCCCCGTGCAAGCCTGGATAAACGCCCTATCGACGTGGCCGAGATGTTTGACGAGGTTGCGCCTCGCTACGACATCACCAACGACGTGCTGTCGGCCGGTCAGACCTACGCCTGGCGTCGGGCGGTGCTGGCCTGTGCAGCGGCCGAGCCGGGGGAGTGCGTGCTCGACATTGCTGCGGGGACGGGCACCAGCAGTGAACCTTTCGCCAACGCGGAGATCCAAGTGGTCCCGGCTGATTTCTCGCTCGGGATGCTGCACGAGGGCTATCGCAGACGCCCAGATATGCCCTTCACAGCAGCAGATGCGTTGCATCTTCCGTTCGCGGACGCTTCCTTCGATGTGGTGACCATGTCGTTCGGGTTGCGCAACGTCAGTGACGTCTCGGCCGCCCTGCAGGAGTTCGCCCGGGTCACCAAGCCCGGCGGTCGGCTGGTGATTTGTGAGTTCAGTCAGCCCGTATGGCGCCCGCTGCGCACTGCATACCTCGGCTATGTGATGCGGGCCCTGCCCGCGGTGGCGCGCCGGGTCAGTTCTAACCCCTCGTCATACGTCTATCTGGCCGAATCGATCCGTGCGTGGCCCAACCAAACTGAGCTGGCTCAGACCATCGGGTGCTCGGGGTGGTCGTCCGTCACGTGGCGCAATCTGACCACCGGCATCGTTGCCGTCCACCACGGCGTCAAGGGATAGTCGCGTCAATCGCTGAGGCGCGCGCGGACTCCCGTATGCTGCACCGCGCGGCAACGTCATGGGTGACCCCCACGGCGTGGCACGTGTGTTGACCCCTAGGATTGGGAGGGTCTCCCGATGACGATGCGCTGGCACCGAAAGGAGCGTGGGCGAGGATGACCGATCCTTACCTTCCTGTCCTGTTCTTGTTTGCTCTCGGCCTGCTGTTTGCTGGCGGCTCGATGGCTGGTGGTGCCGTTCTGGGTCGAAAGACCTACAACCGCGCAAAATCTGAGGCGTACGAGTGCGGCATCCAGCCCACTCCGCAGGCTCTCGACGGTGGTCGTGTTCCGATCAAGTATTACCTGACCGCGATGTTGTTCATCGTGTTCGACGTCGAGGTTCTCTTTCTTTACCCCTTTGCCGTCGCCTTTGACCAGGTGGGGCTGTTTAGCGTGCTCGCCATGCTGCTGTTCCTGTTCGTGGTCTCTGTGCCCTTCATTTACGAGTGGAGCCGGGGCGGTCTGGAGTGGGACTAACAGCACAGAAAGCGTGTAAGTCATGGGTCTAGAGGAAAAACTTCCCTCGGGCATTGTCCTCACCTCGGTCGAGGGTCTCGTCGGGCAGATGCAAGCTCGCTCGGTATGGCCCGCCACGTTCGGTTTGGCCTGTTGCGCGATCGAGATGATGGCGGTCGGCACGCCTGACTACGACATCGCCCGGTTTGGTATGGAGCGGTTCGCAGCGACCCCGCGCCAAGCCGACCTGATGATCGTTGCCGGTCGCGTCAGCCAAAAGATGGCGCCGGTCGTGCGTCAGGTCTACGACCAGATGCCCAACCCGAAGTGGGTGCTCTCGATGGGGGTTTGCGCGAGCTCGGGTGGCATGTTCAACAACTACGCGATCGTCCAGGGTGTGGATCACATCGTGCCGGTCGACATTTATTTACCGGGCTGTCCGCCTAGGCCGCAGATGTTGATCAACGCTCTCCTTGAGTTGCACGAGCAGATCCGTTCGTCCAAGTTCGGCGTTGATCGGGTCGCGGCGGCGCGAGCGGCTGAGGCTGCGGCGATGAACGCCACGCCGACGCACGAAATGAAGGGCCTTTTGGCGTGATCGAGGACAAAGCCAAGAAGGATGCCGTCGCCGAGGTCGAGTCGGTGACGTCGGCGGTCGACGAGAACGCCGTCGGGGACGGAAAAAACACCGTTGACCGCGTGAACGCCCCCGAGGTAACGGACGCGCAGAAGGTCAGCACTACGCAAGCCCAGGAGACGGGGGCCGGGTTGGTCAGCACTATCGATCCCTCGACGTCGGCCCCCGTCAAGATGGGCCAGCGCCAGGGGATGTTCGGCGGATCGTTGGGCGGCGACACCAGTGGCTACGGCGGTTTGGTCCAGCCGGTGCTGTTTCCCGGTGCCACTGAGCGTCCTTACGGTCTGTACTTCGACGAGGTTGCCGACCACTTGAGCAAAGAATTGGCCGACAAGTACGAGGCTGCCGTGGAGCGCGTGGTTATTGACCGCGGCGAGATGACCCTGCACGTTCCGGCCGCGCATTTGCTGCTGGTGGCTCGGACGTTGCGCGACAACCCCGGACTTCGCTTCGAGATGTGCAGCGGTGTTTCCGGCGTGAACTATCCCGACGAGGTGGGCCGAGAGTTGCACGCGGTGTACCACTTCTTGTCGGTGACGCACGGCTCGCGCCGAGTCCGCGTCGAAGTTTCCTGTGCCGACGACGATGCGACCATCCCGTCGATCGTCCACATCTACCCGGCCGCTGACTGGCACGAGCGCGAGACGTTTGACATGTTCGGGATTGTCTTCGAAGGACACCCGGCGTTGACCCGCATCCTGATGCCGGACGATTGGCCAGGGCATCCACAACGCAAGGACTACCCGCTTGGCGGGATCCCCGTGGAATACAAGGGAGCCACTATCCCGGCTCCGAGCGAGCGCAGGAGTTATACCTGATGGCTACCCACACAGAATCAACGGAAACCCAAGACCTCTACGGCGACGACGAAGCCGGTGCGGTCTTCACCGCTGGGGGCGGCGACTGGGACCAGGTGGTCGAAGACATCGCCGCCGTCGGCGAGGAGCGAATCGTCGTCAACATGGGTCCTCAGCACCCATCGACGCACGGCGTGTTGCGCCTCATCTTGGAACTCGACGGTGAGACCGTCCGCGAGGCCCGAGCGGGCATTGGCTATCTGCATACCGGTATCGAAAAGAACATGGAATATCGCACCTGGGTGCAGGGCACCACGTTCTGTACTCGGATGGACTATCTGACGCCGATCTTCAACGAAACGGCCTACTGCCTCGGCATCGAGAAACTGCTCGGCATCACCGACCAGATCCCGCAGCGCGCCAACGACATTCGGGTGCTGACCATGGAGTTGAACCGGATCGGTTCGCACATGATCGCCCTCGGCACCGGGGGCATGGAGCTCGGCGCGACAACCGTGATGACGTTGTGTTTCCGCGAGCGCGAACGACTGCTTCGCTTCTTCGAAGCGGTGACCGGGCTGCGGATGAACCACGCATACGTCCGTCCCGGCGGCGTGGCTCAGGACGTTCCCGCGGGGGCACTCGACCTGCTTGAAGACGAACTTGTGGACCTCAAGCGAGGAATGCGCGAGCTCGAAGCGCTGCTGCTCGAGAACCCCGTCTTGAAGGGACGCACTGTCGATGTCGGCCACCTCAGCCTGACTGGCTGTATGGCCCTAGGCATCACCGGGCCGATCCTGCGCTCGACCGGTTTGCCACACGATTTGCGCAAGTCCGACCCGTACTGCGGCTACGAGACCTACGACTTCGACGTCATTACTCGCGACAGCATGGACGCCTACGGTCGTCTGTGTATCCGCATCGACGAGATGTGGGAGTCGATCAAGATTTCTGAGCAGGCCATCGCTCGACTGCGCGCCTCCGAGGGTCAGCCGGTGATGGTCGCCGACAAGAAGATCGCCTGGCCTGCCCAACTGAGTGTCGGTGCTGATGGGCAGGGCAACTCGCTCGACCACATTCGCAAGATCATGGGTGAGTCGATGGAGTCGCTGATTCACCACTTCAAGTTGGTGACTGAGGGCTTCCGCGTTCCTCCGGGTCAGGCCTACGCAGCCATCGAATCACCTAAGGGAGAGTTGGCCGTGCACGTCGTCTCTGATGGGGGGACCCGTCCGTTCCGGGCGCACTTCCGCGATCCGTCGTTCAACAACCTGCAGGCTGCATCGGTGCTCAGTGAAGGCGGCCTCGTGGCCGACGTCATTGTGGCCGTCGCCTCGATTGACCCCGTGATGGGTGGGGTCGACCGATGACCGACAACGCAGTTGTTCCCCCGGATACCCGTGAGCAACTCCACCAGGCGGCGACCCCGGGGCCGGTTCACCACCACACGCCCTTGCAGCCCTCCGTCGAGGGTTACGACGCCGACGTTTTGGCTCGACTCAAGGCTGATGCGGCGCTGATCGTGGCGAAATACCCGCAGGCTCGTTCGGCGTTGCTTCCGCTCTTGCATTTGGTGCAGAGCGTCGATGGCTACATCACGGGCCGGGGTGTCCACTTCTGCGCCGACGAGTTGGGGCTGACGGCCGCTGAGGTCAGCGGAGTCGCGACGTTCTACACGCAGTACAAGCGCCACCCCACCGGCGAATACACGGTTGGCGTGTGCACCAACACTTTGTGTGCGGTCATGGGCGGCGACGAGATCTTCGATGAAGTCAGCGAGCACCTTGGCATCGGCCACGACGAGACCACCGACGACGGCAAGATCACCCTGGAGCGCGTCGAGTGCAACGCGGCTTGTGACTACGCCCCCGTGGTGATGGTCAACTGGGAGTTCTTCGACAACCAAACGCCCGAGTCATCCAAGGGATTGGTCGATGAGTTGCGGGCCGGGAATGATCTGGTGCCTACCCGCGGCGCGGCCAAGGTCTGCACCTTCAAGCAGGTCTCCCGAGTGTTGGCAGGGTTCAGCGACGGTCGCGCCGATGAAGGTATCGGAGCCGGACCGGCCTCGCTGCAGGGTCTGAAGTTGTCCCGGGCCAACAACTGGGTTGCTCCGGTGGGTGCCAAAGCGCCGTATACCCCAGGCAGTGACCACGAACCGGCCGAGAGCACCAGTTTCGACACGGCCGCAGCCGATGAAGGCACGACACCGAAACGCGGGCAGCGCAGCTCGACCAACGCGCCCACCAACGACGCCGACGAGAAGCCCGGCGACGGCAAGGTCAATAGCGAAACGACGGCAAACGAGAAGTCTGGAGGCGACAAGTGAGCGCCCAATTAACTCCCATCCTGTCCCAGTTCTGGGATGATCCGCAGTCGTGGACTTTGGCGACGTACGAGAAGCACGACGGCTACAAGGCCCTGCGCTCGGCTCTGGAGTTGCCGATGACGGACCTTGTCGACATGGCCAAGTCCTCTGGGTTGCGCGGCCGCGGCGGAGCAGGGTTCCCGACCGGGTTGAAATGGAGCTTCCTGCCTCCCGACGACGGTGGTCCGCGCTACTTGGTGATCAATGCCGACGAGTCAGAACCGGGCACTTGCAAGGACACGCCGCTGCTGATGGCCGCCCCGCAGTTCCTGATCGAGGGCATGATCATCACGTCCTACGCGATCGGCTGCAAGCACGCGTTCATCTACATTCGCGGCGAGATCGTGCACGTGATCCGCCGGGTCCAGCGGGCGGTTGATGAGGCCTACGCCGCCGGTTACCTGGGCAAAGACATCCTCGGCACTGGCTTCGATCTGGACATCACCGTCCACTCCGGTGCGGGTGCGTACATTTGTGGCGAAGAGACCGCGCTACTGGACTCTCTGGAGGGCCGCCGCGGTCAGCCGCGACTGAAGCCACCTTTCCCCGCCGTGGCCGGGCTGTATGCGCGCCCCACTGTCGTCAACAACGTCGAGAGCATCGCCAGCGTTCCGTCGATCGTGCTACACGGCTCGGACTGGTTCTCTGGCCTAGGCACGGAAAAGTCCAAGGGTTACGGAATCTTCAGCCTCTCCGGGCATGTCACGCGCCCCGGTCAATACGAAGCACCCTTGGGAATCACGCTGCGTGAGTTGCTCGAGATGGCTGGGGGAATCCGTGAGGGGCATCAGTTGAAATTCTGGACGCCCGGTGGATCCTCCACGCCGATTTTCACCGACGAGCATCTTGACGTGCCGCTGGACTTCGAGTCTGTTGCTGCTGCCGGCTCAATGCTCGGCACCCGGGCCTTGCAGATCTTCGACGAGACAACCTCGGTGGTTCGTGCAGTCTCTCGGTGGACCGATTTCTACGCTCACGAGTCGTGCGGCAAGTGCACGCCGTGCCGGGAGGGCACATTCTGGTTGAAACAGATCATGGAGCGCCTCGAAGCGGGTCGTGGGACCGAAGATGACATCGACAAATTGGTCGACATTTGTGACAACATCCTGGGTCGCGCATTTTGCGCACTCGGCGATGGTGCAACCAGCCCGATCACCTCTGCGGTGCAGTACTTCCGTGAGGAGTTCGAGGCGGGCATGCACACCAGTTGCGCCGAGCTGTTCCCGCCGCAACACTCCACACTGTTCGTCAAGGAGGCTATGCCCGCATGAGCGTCAACACCTCACCCGCCGCTGGCGGCAACGCCGTCGATGAAGGCGGCGACGCCTCCATTCCCGAGGACGTCAAGAAGGTCTCCCTGACCGTTGACGGCGTCGAGGTGTCCGTTCCGGAGGGCACGTTGGTCATTCGCGCCGCCGAACAGATAGGGGTTCAGATCCCGCGATTCTGCGACCACCCGCTGCTGGATCCAGTCGGCGCGTGCCGCCAGTGCCTGGTCGATGTGGCTATGCCCGACCGCGAGGGCAACGTCCGACCCATGCCCAAACCCCAGGCCTCCTGCACGATGTCGGTCTCAGAAGGTATGCAGGTCAAAACGCAGCATTCCTCCGCAGTCGCCAACAAAGCCCAGCACGGCATCATGGAGATGTTGTTGATCAACCACCCGCTCGACTGTCCGGTCTGCGACAAGGGCGGCGAATGCCCTCTACAGAACCAGGCCATGTCTAATGGTCGCCCCACCAGCCGCTTCGAAGACGTCAAGCGCACCTTCCCTAAGCCCATCAACATTTCCTCGCAGGTGCTCCTGGACCGCGAGCGCTGTGTTTTGTGCGCGCGGTGCACCCGCTTCTCGGACCAGATCGCCGGTGACCCGTTCATCGCCCTGATCGAGCGCGGTGCGTTGCAGCAGGTCGGTATCTACGAAGAGAAGCCGTTCGAGTCCTACTTCTCCGGAAACACCGTGCAGATCTGCCCCGTCGGTGCGCTGACGGGATCCGCCTATCGTTTTAGGTCTCGTCCGTTCGACCTCGTGTCGACGGCCAGCGTCTGCGAGCACTGTGCTTCGGGTTGCTCGATCCGCACCGATCACCGCCGTGGGACGGTATTGCGCCGAATGGCTTTGAACGAGCCCGAGGTCAACGAAGAGTGGAACTGCGACAAGGGGCGCTGGGCGTTCACCTACGCGACGATGCCTGACCGCCTGCGCGATCCTGTCGTGCGTGGCGATGACGGTGAGTACGCCGTTACCGCGTGGGATGAAGCACTCACTGCCGCTGGGGTGGCCCTGACCGGTGCCGTGGCCACCGACGGTGTCGGCGTGCTGGTGGGTGGCCGAGCGACGGTCGAAGATGCTTACGCTTACAGCAAGTTCGCACGCGCTGCATTGCATACCAACGACATCGACTTCCGGGCTCGCCCGCACAGCGCCGAAGAAGCGGACTTCCTAGCCTCGAGCATCGTCAACCACTACGGTCTGACGTATGCCGACATCGAGAGTGCGAGTTCAGTGCTCTTGGTCGGCTTCGAGCCTGAGGACGAAAGCCCCATCGTCTTCTTGCGGTTGCGCAAGGCATCACGCAAGAACTCGACCGCCGTGTACTCGATCGCGCCCTTTGCGACCCGTGGGCTGGGCAAGATGAACGGCACGCTGATCGCAGCTGCGCCGGGCACCGAGTCCGAGATCTTGCACGCCCTTGGCGGCCGCCGCCAGCAGGACGGCGAGCCCCAAGTCGGTCGTGCCATCCCCTTGGAGCAAGCTGACCCGCTGCAGGTTGCCTCCGATGCCCTGACCAGCGACTCTGTGATCCTCGTGGGCGAGCGCCTGGCGATGGTGCCTGGTGCTTTGTCCGCCGCTGCCGCGTTGGCCAATATCACCGGCGCCCGCATTGGCTGGGTTCCCCGCCGAGCAGGTGAGCGCGGAGCCGCAGCCGTGGGCGCACTACCTAATTTGCTCCCTGGTGGTCGCCCCGTCTCCGACACACAAGCGCGCGGCGAAGTCGCTCAGGCGTGGGGGATCGAGATCCCCGCCGAAGTGGGCAAAGACACGACCGCAATTCTGCGGGCAGTCCTCGATGGTGAGATTTCCACGCTCATTGTCGGTGGGCTCGATCCCGAAGACCTCCCGGACCCGGTGCTCGCCAAGGCCGCACTGGAGAAGGCGTTCGTCATCTCCTTGGAGATCCGTGAATCGAGCGTGCACGACTTTGCGGACGTGATCCTTCCCGTCGCGCCGCAACAGGAGAAAAGCGGCGCCTACGCCGACTGGGAAGGGCGCTTGCGTCCCTTCGAGAAGGCCTTGGAGTCGAACGCATGGAGCGATCACGCCATGCTCGACGCTTTGGCCGCACAGATGGGCACCCACCTGGGTGCTCGCAGTGTGACCGCGTTGCGTCACGAGATGACAGCGCTTGGATCGTGGGAATCGGCGGTCTCGATGCACGTGGTGGAGCCGGTGAGCCCGACTCAACCTGGTGCTGGCGAGGCAATCCTGGCGACGTGGCATCACCTCTTGGACGCTGGCTCAATGCAGGACGGGGAGCCTTTCCTCGCCGGAACCGCGCCGTTGGCCACCGCCCGGATGTCGGCCGCTACTGCGTCCTCTATCGGCGCGCTGGACGGCGGCAACGTTGCTGTGACGCACGGGGCGGGCGCAATCACCGTGCCGTTGACCATCACTTCGATGCCAGATCACGTGGTGTGGCTGCCGACGAACTCCGTCGGCTCACGTGTTCGACCCATGCTTGGTGTCGACGCCGGTGCGGTTGTGGGCATCTCGGCGGCAGGCGCCACCGTGTCGACGGGAGTCAACGCATGATGTCTGCCTCTTTGGCTCAGCTGGCCTCCAGCGGAGCCATCCACGCAGTGGACTACCCGGCAGCCGACTTCAGCGACACCCCGTGGTGGCTGTCCGTCATCAAGGCGCTCATGATTTTCGTTTTCTTGCTAGTCCAGGTGTTGATCGTCATCTGGTTCGAGCGTCGGGTCATCGGGCGAATGCAGCAGCGTCCCGGGCCGAACAGGTTTGGTCCTTTTGGCCTTCTCCAGACGTTGGCCGATGGCTTGAAGCTCATGATGAAAGAAGACGTCACGCCCAAGGCGGCGGATAAGATCATGTTTGTTATCGCGCCCCTGCTGGTCGGGTCGCTGGCGTTCGTGTCGTTCGCGATCATCCCCATGGGCGGCACCGTCAGGATGTTCGGTCACACGACACCGTTGCAACTGACCGATACCCCCGTTGCGACGTTGCTCGTGCTGGCGATAGCCGGTGTGGGTGCTTACGGATTTGTCCTGGCCGGTTGGTCTTCCGGCTCGACATACCCGCTTTTGGGTGGCTTGCGCTCCACGGCGCAGGTCATTTCCTATGAAATCGCCATGGGCCTCGCGCTCGTCGCCGTGTTCCTCTACGCCGGGTCGATGTCGACCTCGCAGATTGTGGCCGCGCAGTCGAGCCTCTGGTACGTCATTCCGCTGTTCCCCTCGTTCGTGATCTATCTGGTGACGATGGTGGGGGAGACCAACCGGTTGCCCTTCGACCTTGCTGAGGGCGAGGGCGAGCTCGGTGGTGGTTTCCACACCGAGTATTCGTCGATGAAGTTCGGGATGTTCTTCCTCGGGGAATACATCAATATGTTCACCGTCTCGGCTCTGGCCGCGACCCTCTTCCTCGGTGGCTGGCAGGCCCCGCCCTTCATCGCGATGATTAACGATGGCATGTTCAACGAAGGCTGGTGGGGCATCATCTGGTTCACCGCCAAGATGTGGATCTTCATCTTCGGGTACGTCTGGCTGCGTGGCTCGCTGCCTCGTGTGCGTTACGACCAGTTCATGAAGCTCGGCTGGAAGTTGATGATCCCGGCCGCGTTGGTCTGGGTCATCTCCATCACGCTCGTGCGCGCCGCTCAGTTCGGCTACTTCGGCGACGGCCGCTTCGTCACCGCCATTACCGCGGGCGTCATTGTGGTCATTGTTTTGGCCGGGTTGTTCGTCTGGGACAGCAATGCTCAGAAGGCGGCCAAGGCTGCCGAAGAGGACCGTGCAGTCCCGGACGAGATCGATCCCTTCGCGGGAGGATTCCCCGTGCCACCCCTGCCGGGGCAGCGGCTCGTCGAGCGACCTCGTGCCGTGCGTGCCGCCGATCCGGTGACCGTCGATGCCGGGTCGGTATCCACTGATAAAACCTCTAAGGATGAGCGTGGCTAACGAAGACAAGAAAGCACAAGACACTGATGACCAGGTAGGTGTGGACGGGTCAGGTCTGCCCATTGCCCGACCCGAGGGGGCGACCGGCAAGAACACCGACCGGATCAAGCCTGTTCGCCAGTCCGGCGACGGCAAGCAAGGCGAAAAGAAGGGGGGTTTCATCGCCGAAGCGTTGGCCCCGGTCGCCGGCTTCGGGGTGTCCTTCTCCACGATGTTTCGCAAGGTTGCAACCGAGGAGTACCCCGAGAAGCCGCGGCCTACCCAGGCGCGCTTTCACGGTCGTCACCAACTCAACAGGTATGCCGATGGCTTGGAAAAGTGCATCGGCTGCGAATTGTGCGCATGGGCCTGCCCCGCGGACGCGATTCTGGTCGAGGGAGCAGACAACACCGACGAGGCTCGTTTCTCGCCCGGTGAGCGCTACGGGCGGGTCTACCAAATCAACTCTCTGCGCTGCATCTTCTGTGGTCTCTGCATCGAGGCGTGCCCTACTCGGGCTCTGACGATGACCAACGAGTACGAGCTCGCCGACAGCGAACGCGCACCGTTGATCTACGAAAAACACCAATTGCTGGCACCGCTGGGCGAGGGTATGCTTCGCGCGCCCCTGCCAATGGCTGACGGTGCCACCGACACTGACTACTACAAAGGTCATGTCACTGGTCCAACGCAAGCGCAGCGGGAGTACGCGGCCGCTCGCGATGGGCACCGCGAAGCGCGGTCTACCGACGAGCAGGATTCGGCACAGGAGGTTTACCGGTGAGTGGAGGCGAAGCACTCCTCTTTTGGGTGCTGGCTCCCACCACAGTGCTGGGTGCGCTAGGTCTTCTGCTCGCACGTAAAGCTGTTCACGCGGCAATGTCGACGGCGCTCGTCATGATCTCCTTGGGGGTCTTCTACATTGCCCAAGGTGCCGAGTTCGTCGGGATTATTCAGATCTTCGTGTACTCCGGCGCGGTGATGATGCTGTTCCTGTTTGTCGTCATGCTGGTAGGTGTCGACGCCTCAGATTCGCTCGTCGAAACGCTTCCCGGACAACGCGTTTTCGCCTACGTCTTTGGTTTCTCGTTCGCTGTAGTCATCATGCTGGGATTACTTCGCGTTGACCTCGGCGATCCCGTCGGGCTTGCTGCCGTGCAGGAAGAAGGCACGGTGACCGGCCTAGCCCGCGAGATCTTCACCCGGCAGGTGTTTGGCTTCGAGGTCCTTGGCGCTCTGCTGGTCATCTCGGTGATGGGGGCCATGGTGTTGGCTCACCACGAGCGTCTT